>CAJUBL010000045.1 GCA_910584665.1 uncultured Muribaculaceae bacterium
AGAGCAATTAACCTACGCTCATTTCCAATAAATTACACTCTTTTCGTAACTTCTCAATGCAAATTCCCTGATCTGAAACTGTCGGTCCCGCCTTTTACATGATGACAGCCATTTCCGGAACCTCTCATCAGGCAGTTGTCTGGGAAGCAGCGTATCGGCCATATCATCTACAGCTTTATCAAAATTTTTCACAGAGAATATGACATAGAGCATATTTACTTCAACCCCCTGTTCACATGTCAGATGATATTGTTTTACCGATTCATCGGCATCGTTATGGTCATACGAAAACAGAGTCCTTGCAACCCCACCCCTGATAAACGAGGCATGACCGTCATCATCGGGATAAGGGAGCAGACAATATACATTATTCATATCTGACAGATAGACCGCAATAAATCCATCAACCGACGAGGTTACCCTCACAAACAGATCGTCGCCGTCATGAAACTCCGTACGTTCAAACTTATCTGAAACCCCATTACACAATACTTTGATGTCGAGATCAGTCTGTGTCTCATCAATCGGCCTTATAAACCCTTTGACTCTGACATTTACCACAAGACCTCCGTCATACCACACCTTATACTCGGGAACACCGATAGTCTGAACCCACTCGCCTCTCACTTCACTTTCGGCCTGTGATGTGAATTTCACATCGCTGTTATTGCCATCGGCAATAACAAGTGTCGAATTGTTCTGTTGAACCGTCGTCCCGAAATGATCTTCCACCGCCTGTAATTTAGCACGTTTCAATGCATTGACTTTTGCTTCGTCTTCACCGGCGGATGGAGGTGCATAATAGGTATAATCCACCGAGACTCGTATCATGTCTTTGTCACGGTCAGAGGCTGATACCTCCTGCCGTAAAAACAGCAGGAGGCAGGCCATCATAATAATTACAGTTATTTTATTTGTATTTTTTTCCATTCCAAGGATATATTTGCTCCGGGAGTAACCGTCGGTGTCTGAGACAGATTCTTATCACGCAAAGCAATGATATTCACCTCTTTCTTAACATAGTCGGCCAAGTCTCCAAACTTCAGCGCACCTTCATGTTCCTTGATCTTTTTAAGAAGGTAATATGTAAACAGACCATGTTGTTTCTCATCATAGGCATGAGCGGTCTCATTACCTGAGGTTGCACTGAACACAACCAGATTGCCATTCGGTTTTTTAATATCAGGTGTAATAGCAACGCCTCGATCTCCTTTGGACATGGAATGGCCGTCTCTCTGAGAGCCGCTGAAACATGCATCGACAAATGCCAGAACATTTTCGGAGGGGAGCTTACCCAACGATTCATAAACATCTGAAAGCCTGTAACCCGATGTCACATCTGAACTGTAACCATCTACAGGCAACAGATATGCATCCTTGGTTTTCGCATCGGGCATTCCATGACCGGCATAATATACAATAAACTTAGCTTTTCCTTCATAGGCATCAGCCATCTGTCGTATCCAGTTAAATTCAAAGCGCATATCATTCAGAGTCGCATCAGGGCGGAAATGCACATTGCTCTCAGGAATACCCAAAGCTTTGGTGCAATATTGCTTAAACGTACTTCCATCATTATAAGCATAATCAACAGATTCCTCCTGCTGATAATTCTCATTGGCAATTATTACAGCAAAGGTATTATCACTTGTATCCAGACTTTTAGGTATTCCCACATCAATATCTGAAGTACCAAAAGTCAGATTACGGGTATTTATCGTCTGTTTGCCTCCTTTGAAATTTCTATTAGCCGAGGCGTCGCTGATTTCAACCGGATTAAAATTATATTCGACATTCGCAAGGTTGTAAGTCAACGAAGCCTGATTACTATACGAGTATCTCGTGCCATCAGGCATTGTAAAATGATATTCAGAGAGGGCTATTCCATCATTCTCTATAAAGAAAGACGGTTCCCGTTTGAGATTTGCAAAATTTGCCTTGAATTCCTGAGCGTCCACTGAAGGCACATGTACAAGAATATCCGAAGCAGAATATTTGGTCTTTATAAGATATGTTTCATTATCAGGATCATACGAGCCGATAATCGACGGGGCGTCAACAGGAAGCTGAGGCCTGATCATGGCAATATATGCATTCTGGGCCTCACCCGTCAGTTCGTAAATCTTCTGGGAGCGGGTCTTCTCATTGACTCTGATTTTCCAGTCATCAATCTTTTCAAACTCACCCCGCTGCTGCCAGTCATTAATTATGCGTTCCACATAATTCCGGGCATAGAAACTGAACGTGTTACGACGATTGAGCTCTCTCTGGGTCGCTTCAAGTACTTTCCGGACTGCGACATTGATAAGTTCATGCTTTTCAGAAGCAACCTTGGTCATCGCATTACCGTTTTTTTCTTCCAGTTTTGCGAATTTCTTTGAAATCTTCTCGGAATTCTTGCGATTATATTTTTTAAAGGAGATAAAATTCTCGCCCGTAAAACTTACCGCACCACCACCATAATCTATATCATACGTAAAATAATTGGGATTATATCTGGAATAGCGCGGCTTTGATGACATACTGAAAGGCAATACGACATCTCCGGCCAGAGAGAGCACTCCATATATTCCTTTTGAATCAGCCGCAATAAAAGCCATCAGTTTCTCATCCCATACCAGCTCATTATATTCGGGTGCAATCAATTCTTTTCCAAAGACATTACATATACCTTGCTTACCGTTACCGACAACCCTGAAGACCGGTATACTGTTGTCCCCGATACGAATTGTCTCGGCTTTGAAACCAGTATATCTATCGGCAGGTATTATCTCAATACCCGATGAATTGTATAATCCGGTATAATCCTTTGATTTCACGACATAGAACCCATCCTGTATTTTGATATCATCAAATTTAGCAGGAAGAATTACCGATCCATTCTCCCGGTTCAATCCTATCACATTATTTTTGCTGACCTTGAAACAATCACTGTTCTTACCCATTGATACAGCATCAATTCCTGCATACTGGTTAGGAAGAACATATTTTCCCGTATTGAAATTAACAGCGCCCCA
The DNA here is from genome assembly GCA_910584665.1 of uncultured Muribaculaceae bacterium. Classification (GTDB taxonomy): domain Bacteria; phylum Bacteroidota; class Bacteroidia; order Bacteroidales; family Muribaculaceae; genus JAAVFS01. The sequence goes on from CAJUBL010000045.1 coordinate 3,018, forward strand.
TTGTCCTTTTAACTGAGTGAGCAGATAAGGGTTCCCATTAAGTTTCATAAGTCTAATATTCTGGAACTGGCATGGATATAATTCCTCAAACGATTGAGTACATACACCCCAGAGACCATCTTTTTTACAATATAACAACCCCTCTTTGTTATCAATCTGCTCATAGACAAAAGGGAGTTTCTCTTTTCCTGAAAGATCTATCACTCCGGTTTTTCCATCTGACCGTGCAATATATCCTTTATCCGATAATTTTTTCAACATAGAATACCGGGCAGGAATTTTCCATGTGTTTTTCCTGTTGAGAATTCCATATCCATCGTTGGTCTTAACCATGCAACGGTCCTCATCAAGCCATTCGACAAGAACCTTTATATTGTTCACACAGGGGATTACCTCCTGCATTGATGCGTCAACCAGTCCCCATTTACCGTCAACCGATTTCACATTGGCATATCCGTCACCATCACTGATCTTGTCGAATTCGACTGATGAATAACTTACAGGCTGACGCAGACTGTATGAAGCCCAATAGTAACCGGAATCAGGCTCTTTGGGTTTTGTCGGGACCGGATTATACGGTTTACCTGGAGGAACAACCAGACCACGCTCTCCTTTCACCTGATCAAAGAAAGGTTCAAACTGTACAGCATTTACAGCATTGGAAACGGCCAGGCCATCAGATACAGCTCCCAGACCGGCGGCTAAAGCACCAAGCCAACCGCTATTCTGTGTCTGGGCCGCCCGTTGCCTCTGTTCCTGCTCAACCTGAGCCTGAGCTACTTTCTCCACACGTGCCCTCTCGGCATTATACCTGTTTGTCGCCTCAGCCTTTGCCGCCTCAACTTTTGCATTGTAAGCACTGAGATCTGCTTTATACTTTGCATCAACCCGCTGATAATTATTCATATCAATCTCATACTGCTTCATATCCAGTATCCATTGGTCATGTTCAGATTTCTTCTGCTGATCAAGCAGATATAACTCAATATAACCCTTATGAAGCTTGTACTTACGGCCCTCTGAAGCTATCACATTACCGTTTTTATCAGCCAGTCCGTAAAGAGTCTCTCCATCTTTCTGTTCGCTGAGAAAATACCATCCACCACATTCGGGATGAAACTGCACCTGAGAGAACCGAGACCCCAGACCTCCCGGAATACCCTGTGCCAACATTACTTCAAGCACAGATGTCATAAAAATGATTATAGAAATATAGCGCTTCATATCCTTTACCAGCCAAGAAGTTCATCAAGTTTACCATGCAACGAGTCACCGCGCTGTTCAAGTTCCTTCTTTACAGCACGCTTAGCCGCAGCCTTTGCCATATCCTGGCTGTATGCGATTCTGATAAGTATCTCCCTGTTGTTTCCGTTAACCACTCTATAGGTCTCAACCACCGGAACAACACGTCCTATACTTTGCGATATAAGATTTTTACTTGCAAGCACACTGCGTGTTATTGAAGCGGCATCACTCTGATCCATCTGCTCGTTTGCCACCGTATTCTCAATAAGCGCTGTGATTTCAGTCTGAATCTGTCCGGCAAGATTCTGCTTGGCAAGCTCAAGAGCCTGCATTTTTGCAGCATCATAATTACCGCCCGTACTCATTGCCTCAGCCATGATATACTGTGGAAAGCCATCCGAATCATACTGATACTGCATTATGTATGACTTGTCAAGCTGCTTTTCAAGAGGCAGAGCACCCGGAGCTGTCTTCCATCCGTCCTTCGACAGACGTTTTGCCTCTTTCCGTGCCGCCTTACTTGCTTTCTCATTCAGCTCCTTTTTGGACACTTTTGTGAGTTCCTGACGTTCTTTCAGTTGATCTTTAGCAGATTGGGCATAACTGAATTCTCCTGTTGAAATGAACAATACAGCGACCAGTCCCCAAATAGTTTTTTTCATAAATTGACCCGTAATTGATTATGCCGGAAGACTCACAATCCAACATGATTGCACAAGAAAAAGCGTGAGAGTCTGTATCTGTTGCCATCTTACCAGTCGAGGCTTCTCGCATTGCCCTATCAAAGTCAGATGACAACGCCAGAAGCCCACGCCTATATATGCAATCAATATATCCGGCCTCTGTTTCTCACGAAACATCGGATCGAATACATACATATTACATATCCACGGGCATCTACCGTTGCTACATCCTTGACTTTGATATGAAATTTTGCGAGAATTCCGACCGGTCAAGAATTAGCGTAGATAAACGCTTTCTTTATATATTTTTCAGCAACCCACCCCTCTATACCCCAAGCCGGGGCTTCTGAAGGACGGCCTGCGGCCGCAAATATACGACATATTTTACACCTGAGCAATATTGACTGTGCAATAGCATCAAATATTTTTAAGCCCACTCTCTACGCTTCACTCCGAAAACGTTCTGTGTTGATATCAAGGTTGAACGATAATCGCAGATATAAAAGAAAAAGGATGACAACGTAAACCAGATAAACATAAAAATCAACAACCGCAAATTACGTGGATTACGCAAAAATTCCAGGTAGTGGAATCGGTTTTTCCGATCTTCCTATTATATAATTTGCGTAATTAGCGTAATTTGCGGTTTGAATATGAAAAGAAGCGCGGATTACGCATTTTTTAATAATCTGCGTAATCTGCGCTTTAAAGTTCTTTATATCTGTGCGTTACTTTTTGGAAGTACGGTTAAAGATGTAGACCTGAAATGTCTTGGGTGCGATCGTAGTAGTGTAGAATTTGCCTTCTGCAACAATCGGTGACTCGACGGGAGCCATCCTGTCCGGATCATCGAGTGTATTCTCAGCCATCGGATCGGTACTCGTGAAAGTTATAACTTTGCCGCCATTGATGCTCTCTTTCTTTTTCAATCCGTCAAAATTGATATCAAGCTGCTGTGGCTCTTCACCGGTATTGGCGACCTTGATGATAACGGTATTATTGTCGGTATCAGCAACGGCGCTTGCAAACAGACCGTTCTGTCCCTGTGCGCCAACGATAGCGTTGCCATCCATAGTGAGAGGCAGGACGTTGGTACCTTTGTTTCGGGCATATAGCTGCTGTACATAATAGCTGCAGGTAGGCATAGACCGCAGATTGTCAAACCATATCATGTCGGGACGCCACTGCCAGCCCTCGACGTGGGCGAAGAGCGGGGCATAAGTGGCCATATGCACAAGATCGGCATTGCGTTCCAGTCCGGTCATGAAAGCGGCCTCAAGCAGGGCGGCGTTGTAGTGATTGTACTTCCTGCCCTTACCGTGGCATGCATACTCGCCGGCAAAAACCTTAGGACCCTTACGGTCATAGTTGTCATATCGGGCACCCTGTGCGAGGAACCATGTCTCGGGACGGTAGAAGTGTTCGTCGACGAGGTCGGCCTTGAGACGTGTCATCTCGGGCCACAGGTATTCAAACTGCTTGCCCTCGCTGTCGGGGCCAGACGAACCCACAATCCTGATCTCGGGATGTGCCTTGCGGAACTTCTTCACAAACGGCTCGAGACGCTGCGGGTAGATCGAATCCCACTGCTCGTTACCGATTCCTATAAATTTCATGTTGAACGGCTCGGGATGTCCCATATCGGCGCGTACCCTACCCCAGGGGGTGGTAACATCTCCGTTGGCAAACTCCACGAGGTCAATGGCATCCTGAATGAAGATGTCAAGGGAATCCATCGGGATCTGCTGATCCGGACTGTTCTGGAACTGACACACGAGACCTACATTGAGGATCGGCAGCGGCTCGGCACCGATTTCCTCGGCAAGCTGGAAATACTCATAGAATCCGAGACCGTAGCTCTGATAATAGTCGGGGAAGAAACGGTGAGGGAACGTATAGTGCCAGCGGTTCTCGTTTGTAGGACGGTTCTCGACCGGCCCTACGGTCTCTTTCCATTTATAGCGTGTATCAGGATCGGTACCTTCTACGATACATCCGCCGGGAAAACGCAGGACACCTGGATTCACATCCTTGAGCAACTGAGCCAGATCGGCACGGAGTCCGTTCTCGTGACCGTTGAAAGTATTGACAGGGAAAAGCGATATGTGCTCGAGGTCAACCATAGCCTCGGGCTTCTTGAGGAAGATGCGCAGTTTTGCCTTGTCGATAGTCTTATCAGACTTGATCACTGCTGTATATTTTTTCCACTCATTGCCCGACACCTCGACCTCAACACGCGAGAAAGCCTGTTTTTCGCCCATAGTCGACGGGTCGATAAGCTCAACCCTGATGACAGCCTTCTCTCCGGGATCGACGGTACGTGCCCACACGCTGAAACGGTAATCCTCATCTTTGGTTACCCCTATACCGAAAAAGCCTTCGTTGACAAGACCTGTATACTTCTCGCGGTGCCCCGAAGGGGACAGCCGCACGTAATGGGGAGCACGCTCAAAGGGTCCGTCATCCTTCAGTTCCACTTTGCCGAACGACTCCCACCCCATAAGGGACTGCGGGAACTCAAAAGAGCGGTTCTTTATAAGCTCGGCATACAGACCGCCGTCGGCCGCATAATTGATATCCTCGAAAAAGAGCCCATACATTGTGGGCTGAACAGGCGCACCAAGTTTTGATGTCTTTACCGTAAGGGTATTGACAGCGGCAGAAGCTGTCAGTAACACCGTAGCGGCCGTAACGGCCGTCATGATTGATCTAAGGTTCATAAACTACATTTTGTTATGTGGTGAATATAGGTGAATTTACGTGCGAAGATACAGAATTTATCTGAAACAGCAGGTGGACTTTTGAACATTCGAAGGGGTTTTAATTTTTTTTCATTACATTTGCCGCCGCAAAAAGAATAGAAACCGCAATGGAATTCAATTCGCTCGAGTTCTTTATATTCTATACAGTATTCTTTGCCGCCTACTGGGCACTCCGATCCGGACTCAGGTGGCAGAACCGTCTGTTGCTCGCGGCGAGCTATGTGTTCTACGGCTGGTGGGACTGGCGTTTCTTAGGACTGATAATACTGATCACAGTGATATCCTGGAGCACGGCGCTAATGGCTGTGCGCAGACACCGCCTGGGATGGACTGCGCTTAATGTGACTGTCAGTCTATGCGTATTAGGGGCATTCAAGTACTTCGGTTTCTTCGGTAAAGGGATAGCCCGCCTGGTGGCCGTATGGGGTTGGAACATCGATACGTTTACGACCGATATACTGTTGCCTGTAGGAATATCATTCTATACATTCCAGGCCATAAGCTACTCGGTCGACGTGTATCGGCGGCGCATTGAACCGACACGCGATCTGCTGACATTCGCCACATTCATCGCTTTCTTTCCCCAGCTGCTTGCCGGCCCTATAGAACGGGGCGGTCAGCTGTTGCCCCAGATCGCACGAAAGCGGAAATGGGATTACAACATGGCTGTCGACGGCGCGAGGGAGACCCTCTGGGGGCTGTTCAAGAAAGTTGCCGTTGCCGACATGTGCGGACTGTATGTCGATGCGATATACAACAACCCGTCATCATCACCGTTCAGACTCACGGCGGCGGCAATGCTGTTCACCCTACAGATCTACTGTGATTTCTCGGGATACTGCAACATGGCCCGCGGACTTGCCGCCATGCTGGGTATAAGACTGACAGCAAACTTCAGATACCCGTTGTTCTCACGCAATCAGACCGATTTCTGGCATCGCTGGAATATCTCGCTGACGACATGGTTCCGTGATTATGTCTATATCCCTCTCGGAGGCTCCCGCCACGGACAGTTCCGGACCTGTTGCAACATATTGATAGTGTTTGTCCTTTCAGGTCTGTGGCATGGAGCCGCATTCAACTATGTGACATGGGGAATGGTCTGCGGTGTGCTTATAATACTTACCAGACTGGCGGGACAAACCGGCTTACGGCCCGGGAACGAGCCTTCAGACAAGCCCGGAGATCTGCTGAGAATCGCATCGAATTTATATCTGATAATCATCACGTTTGTCATATTCAGGTTAAACGACACGGAACGCTCCATCATTGTAATCGAGCAGATATGGTGGCCTTTATTGCTGATTATCAGCACGTTATTAGGGGGGGGGTATTTTATGCCGCCAACTTCATCTGAACGTATACATACTGCTTGGCGGTACAGCGCTGCTGGTGGTGGCGGTTATATGGACCGTATTTTCACCCGGTCTGGCTCTGGCACTCGCTGTGACCGGAATTTTACCTGCATCGATAACAGGGATGCTGGCTACTGAATGGTGTGGACGCCACAGAAGCTTCGCTCTTGAACGCATGTCTCTGTTACACCGTAATATGCGGCTCGCTGTCTACTGGATACTGACGTCAGCGATCCTGCTCAGCAACAGTGGCGGCCGGCAATTCATATATTACCAGTTCTAAGAGTATGTCGGGGAGGGAAAAAATACAGGATTACAAGAAACTGACTGACAGTGACCGCTCCAACGGTATAATCAGGTTTATGATAAAGGGAGCGGCTATACTGATTGTACCGGTCGCAGTCATGACAGCCATATATTCGTGGGCGGATCCTTTCAAGGTTATAGGCCGTTACGAGTCTGACACTGTCGGGAACACCATCGCCGATGATATTAAACTGTCGGTCAACAAGGGTATGCTGTCGGTACAGGCGCTTGAGAGAAGAATCGAGAAGGGAGACATTCCTGATTCATTCATATTCGGAGCGAGCATCTCGTGCTACTACGAAACCGACTACTGGCAGGGACTTATAGATACAGAAACGACACCGTTGCACTTCGACTCATCCAGCGAAGGGGCGCGTTCGTTACGCTACAAACTTGAATACCTGAAAAGAGAAGGAATAAAAATCAGAAATGCGCTCATTATCATAGACCCGATACAGATCGAGAGCAATGTGACACGTGACGACATCATGTCAGCCGACCCGCCACAGACTGCCGGATGGCATACATGGCCCATATGGCACATACGGTTTATGAAAGCCTTCTATGATCCGGATTTTCTTATCTCCTATCTGCCTTCACTTTACACCGGAACTCAGTACAGGTACGGTTTCAGCGAGATCTTCGACCGTCAGCCCAGCATATACGACATGTACCGCAACGAAGAATCTATCCCGGCCTGGGATGAGGAAATACGACGGAACCCCGCATCATTCTACGCTCTGCGCTGTTTTCCTGAAGTACGCGAGCCTCACTGCAGCAACCCCGGGCGGATAGACGATGTGCGCGAACATGAATACCGCCGTGTGGCAAGTCTGCTGAAAGGGACCGACTACCATGTCGTGGCTACTCCGACACTTGACTGTGACACACTGAGCCTGCGTGACACACAGTTACTGAAAGATATATTCGGGACAGACCGTTTCCATAATATGACATCCTGCATGGCCGATGTAGCCATGCAGGACAGCAACTGGTATGACACGCGTCATTACCGCGCACCGGTAGCCCGCGCAATCATGGACGCAGTCTACCGATGAGATCTGTAATATTCAGAATTTGTACCCTATCGACAGAACAATGTTGTTATTCTTATTGTCAAGGGCGGCACGGGGTGCATATGTCCAGGCTCCGTTTGCGGCAGGATCCTCATACGAAGAGAAAGCATGCCATGTCGACGAGGTCTTCTTGTAGACGTATGCCGCATCGATATAGAAACCGCCGGTACGGTAGCCGAGGCCGAAAGTAATATAGTCCGTACCCTTGTTCATGGTGTAGGAAGGATTGGTACCGGACGTAGATACATAACATCCCCTGGCACCCTCGTCATAGCTTTTGTCGACCGACGTCGTCGAATGGCTGTAACCGGCACGGATACTGAACTGAGGCGTCACACGATACTCGGCTCCTATACGAAGAGTATTGGTGGGCTTATAGTAGGCCTTAACATCCTCGCTAACCCATTCGTCCTTCTCATAATCACCATATCCTACCTCCGGATCAGGAACAGATACTGACATATTGTTAAAAGCTTTATACTCATAGTCAGCGCTGACGATAAACCGGCCGCCTATCACACCTGCCGCACTGGCGATGAGACGCCATGGAGACTTCATACGCCAGTCATAGTAGGCATCGTCGCTGTAATACTGGCCGTTATTGTCAAGCGTAGGATTCCCCTGTGCGTCTAAATTATATCCGTATGAATAGTCAATAGTGCTGGCATAGTGAGTGGAAAGATTATACCACGTAGGGGTATGGATAGCCAGTCCAAGACGCAGTTCGTTGACAGGCTTAAGTATGACGCCGAACTTCATATTGAATCCGCTGCCCGAAGTATTACTGTGATTGCGCAGGGCATAGTAAGCGTTGCCGGGAGTAATCACATTATCCTGTTTGTTGTACACATCGGCGTCGGTAAGTTCCTCGTCATAGAATGTATCCTGAGTCATATTTATATCGGTTATCCCGAATCCCACGCCCCAGTAAAGGGTGTTCATGATGTTGCCGCCGAAATTGATCGAGTACTCGTCGACATAGCCGCGCTCACGGGTAGAGTAAGAAGCATTGCCATAAGTGGTACCCGGAACCCACAGACCGTTGTAAGCTCCGTTAGGACCACTGGGCGATATCAGAAAACTGTTGTAGGCCATAATGCTCATCCAGTCTGCCTTGGAATCCTGGAACGGATTATAGTTCTGTGTCTCGCCCAGCACTTCGGTGGAATAACCCTGAGAGAAATTAGCGACATAATTGGACATCGAAGTTTCAAGAGCCCCTATACCGCCGCGGAATGTGCGGTCAAACGAGGCGGCACGGTTATAGCTGGCACCCCACGAGAAGGTCGGCATTGTCTCGTTCCCAAGTATCGTAGTGCCTATATAGCCGAAATTGTTGCAATAGACATGGGTTTTATCCACAGAGCCTATGCCCGTACCCGAGTTGGTACGAGACGATGTCATATTGATATCAAGAGTGACCCCTACCTCACTGCTGCGGTATACGCCTATGCCGGCCGGATTTTGTGTAAGCGTGGACAGGTCACCACCCAGAGCGCCGAACGCACCGGCCATCGACATGAAACGTGCCGTACCGCGCAGATCACTCGTAGAGAGAGTATAGGCATCTACAGCCGACTGAGCCACTGCGATCGTTGGAACGGCGGCTATAACGGCCGATATTATTGACTTTCTCATATATAAACAATTTAAGTTTTTCAATTAACAGGTTTCACATACCTTCGTCATTCAGTGTCGTCCGGACCGGCCGCCGCCGCTTGACCGGCCGCCGCCTCCGCCGCCTCCACGGCTTCCGCTACCCCATGAGGATCCATTGTTACGGGAACCGCTGTTCCAGCTCGGATTGCTGTTATTGGACGGAGGAGTATAGCTGTTGCCTGTGGACTGACGTCCCTGATTGACACGCGAGCCGGGTATCGTACCATTATTGCGGTACCCGGATCCTGACGCAGGCGAGCCGCCGTTTACAGTCGAAGGACGGCGCCCGGACTGATTGACACGCGAACCCGGAACGGATTGGTTCGTACCCGAAGGCAGAGTGTAGGCGGGACGCGAGCCGCCACCATAATAACTGTTGCCGGGACGGCGTCCTGAAGTGGATGGCTTCACTCCGCCAGGAGAGTGAGGGCGTGACGCTCCGGACGAACTTGGACGCCAGCTGCCGCCGCCCCATATCGGACCGTGACCAGGGTGACCCCAGCCTGGATAATGCCATCCTGGATGCCCCCAGCCGGGGTGATGCCATCCGCCACCCCAGCCCCATGACCACGACCAGGATGGTCCCCAGCCCCATGACCATGAGGGACTATACCATGGATCATACCACGAATTCCATCCCCAGCGCCAGGGATTATAGCTGTAATAGCCGTTATACCACGGACTGTATATTCCGCCATAATACCATGGATCAACCGTGTTGACTATAATGGTTGTCTGCGGACGCGACTGCTCGGCATAGTAATAGTCCATAAGCTCGCCGTCCCCCGAACCCGACACTACATCAGGATTGGAGAAGCGCTCGATACGGCGAGTGTTGGCAAAATCACCCTGCATAAGCCGGTCAAGAGAAACCGAATCGGTCTCCTCACGGCTGCCGCTGAACGCTGAACGGCGGTTGTACTCGTCGACATCGCGCGTACTGCCGCTGTTGACTACATAAGTGTCAGAGCCGGGATAATCGGCAACCGGCTGGGATGGTATATAGTTACGTCTGGCAGCCTTTTTAGCCGCCTCGATAGCCTTCTCCTGCTTTTCTTTCTTAGCCTTGGATGCATCATAGTAAATATCGTCATCATAAAATCCCTGTGCCTGCATCGGCAATGAAGCGGCGAGGACTGTGACAACCAACGGCATAAGTCTTGTGAGTATTTTCTTCATAGTCGTTGTGTTTTTAATGTGGTCTGTAACTGTTAGACTTACGTAAAGTCCTATAGTTTAACTTATGAACCACAAATATACAAGAAAATTGGTCAAGAAGCCAAACTTTAACATTAAATATGACTTTTTGACCAATAAGACAGCCTATAACATTACTCGATGCGACGAGGACGCAGATCGTAGGCAAAAGCCGAAACTATGAATCCCCAGTAAACAAAAGCAAGCGCAGCCAGGAAGCTCACCATATTCATCTCCTGGAAATAACCGCCACACAGGAAGAAACCGGAGATTACAACCAGTAGTATGCCATTGATCAGATAAAGCCACCAGCCACTGCCACGACCGCCCCCAAATGCCTGTACAAACGCCATAAGGCCGGCATACAGGAAAACAAACGAAAGGAAATAGGGCAGTACGGCCTCGGCGAGGAAGACATTGCTTACGAGCATAAAACCGACAAAAACATCAATGACACCCCCGGCAAGCCACCATCCCCATCCGCGCGGACGGTTACGGCCGGCCGAGACGCAGAGCTGCACGACGCCCGTGAGCACAAGAAGCCATCCGAATATGACCGAAGCCACAGCATACCCGGCAGCCGGCCAGAACCAATAGGCAAATCCGCCGATAATCAGAAGTATACCGGCCAGCAGCAACAGCCACCAGTAACGGGAAGTACCGAAATAATTGAAACCTTGTGTTTTCATAATATTATGTTTTTTATAAATCTTCAATAGAATAACATCCTTACGGAAACAAGGGTTCACACTGACAGACATTCATACACAAAGACATAAATACCTTAAAGCGCAGATTATAGAGGACCGTCCGGATGAATGGAATTTTAAGCGCAGACTTCGCTGATTAAAATAAACCATACGGACGTTGGGTTATTAACCGCAGATTCCGTAAATTACGAAAAAAGATTATATAACAGATTACCAGGATGATCTGAGTCTTCATGACAATCTGAATTTTGCGTAATTTGCGGTTGATTCTTTTGTATGTAGTTACGTTTTACGCTTTCTTCCTCTCTTTTTCACTTAATCTGCGTAATCTGCGCTTTAAATTTCATTCATCCGGATGGCCAAATTTCCGTAATTTGCGTAATTTGCGGTTAATAACCCAACGTCCGGATGGTTAAATTCAAATCTGCGATTTCCGTTCAACTTTATTTATCAACACATAACGCTTTAGGAACGAAGTGTAGAAAGAATCTGCGCTAAAGTATTCCGCTTGATTTATCCTTTTGTTTTTTGTCTTTATTCTGCTAATTTTGTAGTTTCAATCTGTTAACGATGATTTATCCTGACTCAAAATACGAAATAAAGATCGGATTCGATTATGTCAAGGAACGCCTACGGTCTTTATGCCTTACACCGCCAGGCGCCATACTGGTCGACGACATTACGTTCTCTGCCCGGTTCGACACCGTGAAACAGCGGCTCGCCGCAACATTCCAGATGCTTACGATCGAACAGGGTGACGACCCTCTGCCCCTGACTGCAGTCAGCGACATAACCCCGGCTCTCTCTGCCCTACGGGTGCCCGGCACATACCTTTCGGCCCAGGATCTCGTGAGTGTGCGCCGTTCCATGCAGTGTATAGTAGACCTCGCTGCTTTCTTCCAGCGCCATCGCCGCGATGATGACACGTCGGTCTACCCCGAGCTGGATCTCGAGGCCCGTGACCTTGCCCCCTCACCGGCAGTAATCACCGCAATAAACCGTGTCATAGACCAGTATGGAGAAGTCAGGGACTCGGCTTCGGCCGAACTGAGCCGCATACGCCGTGAGCTGCAGGCGACATCGGGTACAATAAACTCAATCATGAGACGCGTCATCTCCCGTGCCGTCAGCGAAGGGTATCTCGAGAGCGACACCACTCCGTCGGTACGCGACGGGCGCCTTGTACTGCCTGTCGCCCCCGCCTTCAAACGCAAGATAGGCGGCATCGTCCACGATGAGTCGGCTTCGGGAAAGACATACTACATAGAGCCGGCCGAGATTGTCGAGGCCAACAACCGCGTGCGCGAACTGCAGATGGACGAACGGCGTGAGATAACACGCCTGCTGCAGGCACTTGCCGACGAGCTGCGCCCACACCTGGAAGAGATGGCCGGAAGCCTGAAAGCACTTGCCACACTCGACTTCATCCGGGCCAAGGCTCTATACGCCATTGAGATAAACGCTACTCTGCCACACCTTCACGACATTCCGGAACTGGAGTGGTATCACGCCACCCATCCCATGCTTCTCGAGGCGCTCAGGCATCAGGGCAAGGAGACTGTCCCGCTCGACATTACCCTCACACCCTCTGACCGTATCCTCATCATCTCGGGGCCTAACGCCGGCGGAAAATCGGTGTGTCTCAAGACTGTAGGCATCGTCCAGTACATGGCCCAGTGTGGCCTTCTGCCGCCGGTCTACGAAAACTCCCACATAGGCATTTTTGACAGTATATTCATCGACATCGGTGACGACCAGTCGCTCGAGGATGATCTATCGACCTACTCGTCTCACCTTAAGAACATGAAGTTCTTCCTCTCCCACGGCGATAACCGCACGCTTGTCCTGATCGATGAATTCGGTGCCGGCACAGAGCCCCAGATAGGAGGTGCCCTGGCTCAGGCTATCCTGACAAAATTCAACGAGTCGGGAATGTGGGGCGTGATCAACACCCACTTCACCAATATCAAACAGTTAGCCGAAACCACCCCCGGACTTATCAACGGTTCCATGCTCTATGACCGCCACCTGATGCAGCCTACTTTCAGATTGGCTATCGGTTCGCCGGGATCATCATTTGCTGTCGAGATCGCCCGCAAGATCGGATTGCCCGCCGCCATCATAGCCCAGGCCGAGGAGATTGTAGGCAGTGACTATATCAACGCCGACCGATACCTGCTCGACATCGCACGCGACAAACGTTACTGGGAGAACAAACGTCTGTCAATCAGACAGAAGGAGAAAAAGATCGAGTCTGTTCTTGCAACATATGAGGAAGACGCCGCCAACCTCCGACAGCAACGGCGCGAGATAATAGCCGACGCACGCGACCAGGCCCGACGCATCCTCGAGGGATCGAACGCCGCCATCGAACGTACCATACACGACATACGCACAGCCCAGGCCGAACGGGAATCGACCCTCGCGGCACGCCGGCGGCTTGACGAGCACCGCCGCGATCTCGACAAGAACACCGCGTCACACCACCCTCTTTTAGACAAGGCGCCAAGGAGCAAAAAACAACGTCATCCCAAAGTATCGGCACAGGAGAAGCCCCTACAGCCCGGTGACAATGTAAAACTTGACGGACAGGGAGAACCCGGACGCATACTTGAGATAAACGGCAGGCAGGCTGTCGTAGCTTTCGGCCTGCTCAAGACAACGGTAAAACTCGACCGGCTCAAACCCACACTGGCCCAGCCAAAATCCGGTGCAGGCAAGACAACGTTCATCAGTCCGTCGACAATTGAATCCCAGCGCGACCGTCAGCTGCAGTTCAGGCAGGAGATCGACGTGCGCGGCATGCGGGCCGACGAAGCCATACAGGCTGTAACCTACTTCATCGATGACGCCCTGCAGTTCAGCGCACAGCGGGTACGTATACTTCACGGTACCGGCACAGGAGCACTGCGCCAGGCCATCCGCCAGTATCTCTCGACCGTCCAGGGTATAGGATCATATCACGACGAGGACGTACGGTTCGGTGGCGCCGGCATCACGGTTGTCAACCTCTGAGACGCATGTCAGCAACCATCATACCAGAGCTACCACGGTAGCAAATGCAGTGGAATACAGACACATCAGCATCGCAGTCATACCCAGCAACGGGGTCAGAGCCGCACCTTCGCGACGTCTCATCATCGAAGCGATACACACAGCCATGATTACAAACAGAAGAGGGACAGAGCACATACCAGGTCCCAACATCCACCAATCTGGCATCATAATCCCTATAGCTATCAGAGCATTGACCACGTAGAGCACCGTCATCGTCGTGCGGCCCCACCGCACGGCAAGTGTCTTTTTACCCACAGCTCTGTCATCATCCACATCTCTGTAATTATTGACAATCAACACATTCGCACCAAGCAGACCTACAGCCAGGCCGCCGCGGGCCACCTGCCACGACCATTCGAGTGTCTCGACATAGTAGGTACAGCACACGGGAACCAGCCCGAAAAACAGTACTACGGCCACCTCTCCACACCCATGGGTCGATAACGGAAACGGTCCGGTGCTGTAAGCAAATAGTCCGGCCACAACAGCCACGCCGACCGCAACCAGCCACCACCCTCCCCATATCACGAGGCTGAGTCCCACACAGCATGCCAGAACTACGGTGACAATAATCGCACGTATCATCTCCCGGGGTGTTATGTCACCCTCGGTGACTCCACGGCGAGGACCCTCACGCCCTACCCTGTCACGCCCAGCACGGTAATCGAAATACTCATTGGCAAAATTCGATGCGATCTGACACAACAGCGCGAAAACAAGACACAGCACCAACGGCACCACGTCGACATTATCATTCAGAATGTTATATCCCAATGCGGTGATTATTCCGGCCACGGCAACAGGCAATGTCCTGAGCCTCATGGCCTCGATCCAGGCTTTCAGTTTCATAGCTATCCTATTTCCATGCAAAAATAAGCAAAAAAACAGTGGAGCACAACCCCGTGCCGGGACCATGCTCCACATATTTATTATATGGGGTCGGATATTATCAGTAAACCAGTTCCAGATCGTCAAGCCACATAACCGACGGACCACCGGTATAGTAATCGCCATAACGGCTGGCCGAAGCCACGACTATGATATTTGCGGCCTTGACATCAGTCCTGAAATACTCGATAGGTATCTCGAACTCAACCATTCCGTCACCGGCAGTAGCCTCGGTAATGATCTTCTCACCATAAGCTATGACATTGCTGTTTGATGACTTGAAACCGTAACTGTTAATATTCTTGGTGGCTACAATCTGTGGCCAGCCCGAATATTTTCCATATGACATTGTCGAACCATCAACGATGCCGATATAGATTATACCGGTATCCTGATCACCCACATTGACGGTCACACCTGCCGGAGCTCCGTTCACATCACTTATTGCCGCAGGGGTATATTTTATGTACCCCCTGAGAGCACGCGGACGTGTTGTCCATGGACGTCCCCAGCCCAGTATTCCCTTGGTGAGACTTTCTGTACCGAGGAATTCTCCGACAAAGAGATTTCCGGCGGCAAATGCGATAGCCACTTTCTGCGAGGCAAGCTTAGCCGAATAATTACCGCTATGTCTCAGGTCCTCACAAGGAGTGGTAAGGTTGGTATTGACAGTAGCCGAGCCCTTATTGCCGGAGTCCCAGAACATATCGGCAGAAGAGGCACTTATGCGCTGGATCTTGCCGTCCATATACCAGTCCTCGAAACCGGAGTTAGGCAGCTGATCGGCCGGTTCGGTTGTAAACTCGTATACACTGTTGGCGGTAAATGCTCCGGCCGTGGCCACATACTCATAGGTAGTGCCCGGCTTAAGGCCCGAAAGCACAGCGTTGTAGACTGATCCTTTCTCTATAGCGGCCTGAGCCACGATACCGACGACATCGGTCCAGTAGGCGGTGCCTTTCTCGCGATACCTGAATCCGACACTCTCCACACCGTCCTTCATCACCTTGCCGGTGAGAGTAGCCTCAGTGGCCCAGACAGACGGGTCATTGACCGGAATAGGTTCTGTCTGCACATCGGCATCCGTTATGACAATAGTCAGCGTAGCTGTACTGCTCTTCTCGACAGTATATGCGAGACCATCCGCATCAGACTGCTCCACCTCGACCGAGGCCTCTACTTTTATGGCATTTATACCGTCACCGAGCTGATCAAGCAATTCTGGTTCAAACGATATCTTGATATTATCCAGATCGTTCACCTCATCGGTCTTGCGCAGACCGGTAAGTCCTTTCGACTCCAGGCCGGAGAGAACGGACTGCTCGGCACGTACCATATCCACACCATCCTGACCGAGAATCGTCTTCATAGACTCCGGGAAGGTGAGATATACCGACTTAAGACGGGTAGCCGCCGCAACATAGATCGACTGACGTGTTATCTTGCCGGCCTCACAATATACGGGCTCGTCAAGAGGCCTGTCGTCTATACGCCTGATAGTCGGAGCAGGGATAATCATGACAGTTTCCTCGACATCGACAGTGCGTTCATCGATCTCGACGGTAAAGAATGCGCCTCCGGTCTCGACCTCTGTACCGTTGTAACGCACATTGAGAACATACTCTGTCGATGGACGGGCTCCTTCTATCCTACCTTCATAACTGAAAGCCGAGCCGTCCTGCCTGTTTCCGGTTATTGTATATGTGAGGTCATGGTCGCGCGAATTCATCATGAAATAACCGCGGCGGTCATCACGGCCATTCCACTCGAGCTTGCCGCAACTGTGTCCGACAGTGAGTTTATAGTCACTTAGCACTTCGTCAATAGCTTCGTCATATTTTACCGACACCGCAGTATTGGCTATCTTACACACCAGATTCACCTGGGCAACCGATCCCTGCGACACAGCAAATGTCTCACGCCCTTTGAAATAACGGGCATCGAACGATGCCGGTACAGAGTCACCTGCCCATGCCTCGGCGATATAAGCGCCGCCTACAAGCCATATACCTTCGGCCGGAACAGCCGAGATACCCTTGTACTGACGCACAAGGCCCTTATCGCTCGATATCCATATCTTGCAAGACTCGTCGAGACGAGTCTGTTCCTCCTGGCTCACGGCACGTGACAGTCTGATATCGCTGTCTACTGTGGCACGCAGTATGATGCGTCCCTCGCCGGCGGCATCCTGTGCATTGTACGAGTCAGAACAGCCCGTTGTCGCCAGCAGTGTGACTGCCGAAGCAATAATATATGCAATCTTTTTCATTGGACTATTCGTTTACAAAATTAAGTGATAAGGTCTTGGAATGTCCCTGGGCATCGATCACCTCGATAAGGAACTCATGAGGCCCTGTAAAGTTTGGCAACAGAGGTACAAACTGAGTGATATCAAAATCCACCGATGTCAGACCGACCACCGCACTGCCGGTAGGGAATCCGAGAGTGCCGAGTGCGGCCTCAATTTCCCCGTCGGCAGGATTGGCGAGATCAAACTTCTTCGGCAGACCTATTGCTATAAGTTCATCCTCATCCAATCCGACAGAATTGATGGTCACCCACAGATTTGAGATACCATGCTCGGCTACGATGTTTACTATAGCTTCCTTTGCTTTAGGGCCATACTCGGGAGCATGATTCACATTACCTTCACCGAGAACCATCTTCTCACTGTCAAAATCGATACAGTCATCGGTTACCGGTGGTTTGGGATCATCAGGATTTTCAGGATTCTCGGGATCATCAGGCCAGTCCTCGTGACCTGGACGCTCCTGGCCGCCGATAACATCCTCACCGCCTATGTTCACATTGCCGCTCAGATCTTCGTCGATAACCGAGAAGTCGACGTTGAAGCCACCGGTAGGATCAATGAATCCGGTCTCGGGATCCGGTTTGATGTCAGCTCCTTTCAGAGCGAATGTGATGATGCGGTGCTGTCCGGGATTGAGGTCCTTGTACAGGCGTATGAACTCCTCCTTATACCCGTTGACTGTGCCGCTGAATGTAGCCACCATGGTGGTGTTGCCCGGAACAACCTCAAAGTATCCCGACTGCACGGTGGCAGGCGTGAAATGCAATACGCCTTGCTCGTTGACACGGATTTCGCAGTCGAGGTCCCCGGCCGAGGCTTCAACCAGTTCGGCATCAAACTTAACCGTAACCTTAAGGTTCTGAAGCGTGCATGTGACCGTACCGGCGTTGGTTACTTTGTCCTTTACGATCTCAAACTGTTTCTCGCCTACATAGTAAGGGGCATTCCAGGCAGCCTTCTGAGGTTTGCCCGACTCGACTTTAAGGGTATAGGTACCGACATTGAACACCGGCAGGCCGGGCATCTGGGCATAGGTCCACTCGTTGACTACCATACCGTTCCTGTCAGTAACGGTAACAATGAAATCGGTCAGGTCGACCGTCGCACGGCTCTTGCTTATAATCTGCTCGGCATTAGTGAGATCTATGGCGAGATCGGCTGTCGACAAGGTGCCCTTGTCGACAGTATCTGTACCTCTCGGCTCCCACTTCTCGTTGCAAGCGCTGAAACCCACTGTCAGGGCCAGCATCATCACAGCGGTAAATATCTTGTTCTTCATTGCAATAATCCAATTAATAGTTAAGTGTGATGTCATCTATCAATAAACTCGAGCCCAAATATTCATGATTTGACAGATTCATCGGTTTTGGCGGACGCATATTGTCCTGATTCTTCCGGTTTTCAAGTTCATCGCCCGACAATTGGGAAGACTTGAATATCACTACTATCTTAGCGGCTTTTGATGCTGACGCCGGATAATTCAATGATATTGTCTTCTCGACATACGTACCGTCAACCGAATAATCGGTATTGGCTCCCACATCCTTGTATTTGGCATTAGGATCCAGCTGAATTTCCTGTTCGGCGACAACAGCATTCTGTGCATCAATGATTTTGACAATCGCAACACCCTTCTGACCATTGTCATTGCCATTGCGGTTCATCACCGCATATTTATACCAGAATGAAACTGATGAAGGACGGGACATAAAATTCATACCATAATTGGGTGTTGCTTCTCTGATAGCTTCAACACCATCCCAGTTTCCAAGGAACAGCTGGCCGGCCGATACATACTTACATGTACCGAAAGCCCATCGGTTAAAGGCATTGGCGCTTGCGGTATTTCCGCTACCCCATCCCACGGTACGTATCTGAGCCGCTTTCGATCCGGATTTCACATCACCGGTATAAACAGTACCCGAAGTACCATTATAGCCATATTTTGAATTTCCCTGAGACATGGTCACAGGATTATAAGTATTCCAGACCATAGAAGATCCGTCACTCCAAGGGTAATGCCATGTCTGGTGATTTGACGAACCAGGTGCTGTCGACCACTCTTCCATGCCGGCATTGGGTAGCTGTAGCTCGGCCTCGGTGGAGAAATTCACAGGGCGACAGTTCATGCCGTCGTACTTCAGACGTGCGGTATATGTGACCGAGGATTTCAGCCCCTCGATTTTCAGACGGTCACTTTCCACGACATAATTATATTCGCTATAGTTCAGACCACCGTCAGTCGACATCTCGAGAACCGGGTTAAGAGCAAGAAACTCTGTCGCCGGCATCTCGTCATGGCTTACAGTACAGGACGCAAGCAATGCATACACGTCGTTATCATTCACAGCAAGCGAGAACGGAACCTGAAAGCGCTTTACTACATATTCGGCAGACCTCTGCAGTTCCTCGCCTCTGTCGTTCTTAGCAATAACTCTCAGTCTGACGTCTTTTTCTCCATTGGCGGCATCATCGGGCAGACCGGCTACAACTACAACATAATTCTGTGCCGAACGGCTCTTAGGGGTTACTGACTCGATATCGGCATCCGTCCATCCGCCAGCGGAATTGAGATACTGGACTGAGAGGCGCCCCTCGGGATCTGTGCCGTTATAGACCAGCTCGAATGTAGCTCTTGATTCGTAACACGGAAGTGTTTCGCTGGACATGATGTCAACCACGAGTTTCTCTACATTTACCGTAAGTGTTACTACATCCGACACCTGAGACAACCGGTCGGTAACGGTGAGAGAGAAAGTGGCCCGGTTGCTGACGCCCTCTTTATATGGAATGTTAGGAATCACCCTGGTGAGATCTATCACCGCCATTTGGTCCGGATTGTTCCACATACCGGTCTCGGCAAAGCCAAGAGCATTCATTGTAGTGCGTGTGGCGGCCGGAGTCGCCATCAGGTCAACTGTTGCCGGCCACCCCATCTCGGTCAGAGCGGTCGACTGTGTCTCAAGCACAGCCCTGGCAATACCGCCACGCGCCATAACGGTGCAGACAAGCGGATTTTCGACCTCGGTCCCTGCCACAATATCGATCGGCGCCCCGGTGAAACCTTCGGCTGTCACTGTAGGCGCAGGGATATTCTCGAGATCCTGACTGAGATCTATTGTGATATTCTCGGTTTCCATCGTGTCGTCAAACTCGATCGAAAGGATAGCGTCACCTACATTCCCGCCATTGACATCAAGTGTGACATGATGGTGATACTTGGCCTTGGCCACAACCGATACGGGGATAGTCATTGACGATCCGTTGGGCTTGACCACGTTGACGCCGAGCTCGACATTGCCGGCATTGACATATACCGGACGTGTCTCCATACGCGAGTATGAAATGGGAGTCTTGCCCGACAGCGACCTGACATCGACACTGTAGTCCCCGAAATAATTCACAAAAGCATCGGTATACGTGATAGTTATCATAGAGTTGGCAAGCATAGCCGTCAGAGCTACGGTGGTGGTCTTATTCTCGCTTACCGTCAGTGATGTCACTCCATAGTAATAAGGTTTGTCGAATCCTTCCTCCCCCCTGGTGCCGTAACCGGCTTCAAGGGTGTAGGCTCCGACATTGAACTTTTCCCCGACATTGAACTGATCGACAGAATTCCACGTACGGACTTCACCTGTCGATGTTGATGTCAATGTAAGATTCAGATCACTTACAGTGATTGCACGGGCATCACTGCGCGACATGCCCTTGTCTCCTCTGGAACTGACAGTTTTGGTGTCAAGATCCACGACCGGAACGATCGTGCCCTCGCCATCAACCCCGGGATTCCAGCTCTCGTTACATCCGGCCAACAGCAGGACTCCGGTCGAGACAAGAGTGTACAGGATTTTTTTCTTCATTGTCTGATAATATGATTTGGTTTTGGTTTTCTTATTTTATCTCAAGCAACACTTGCATTATATTATATGGAATTACTGTCTGGAAACCGAATTAAAATTTCTCAACCGAAATTCGGTACAAATATACGCAAAACATTCGGATTGTTTTACAATTTTTTACACATTTATTCAGCCACACAAGCATAATAATTGGCATATTTATCCACAAACAGTCATTATACTTCATAAAGAAACAATCCCATATCGCCAATCAGCGACATGGGATTGTATATAAACTACTAAATGTATCAGAGCAAAGGCCGCAACTACGTCACAGACCAAACCGTCATTTATTGACGCGGTAACGGTCCACTCCGTCACGCAGGAATGCCACCACCTGACGTGCGGCCGCTATGCCGGCATTAATATTGGCTTCGGCTGTCTGAGCTCCCATTTTCTTAGGTGTGAAGAACACTCGTCCTGCAAACTCCGCCTCCATTTCGTCGGCATGGTCAGGACGTATGTCGGCGACATATTTGAGATCGTTACGTTCGCGCATGGCCTTCATCAGCCCTTCCTCGTCTATCACTTCCTTACGGGCTGTATTGACAAGCACGCCGCCCTTTGGCATCAGTGTCACGAGATCATAGCCTACCGAACCACGTGTCTCGGCCGTAGCCGGAATATGCAGCGATACCACCCGGTTGTCACGATACAGGCTCCTGATATCATGAACAGGCTTCACACCGGCCTCTGCCATCACCTCGTCAGGGCAATAAGGATCAAGAGCCGATACCTCCATACCGAATCCGCCGGCTATACGGGCCACATTGCGGCCTACCTGACCGAAAGCATGAATACCAAGCGACTTGCCTTTGAGTTCGGATCCCGATGTGCCGTTATACATATTACGTACAGCCATCACTGCCATACCGAACACCAGCTCGGCAACAGCGTTGGAGTTCTGGCCGGGAGTATTCTCGACACACACACCATGGGCGGTTGCGGCCTCGAGATCAACATTATCATATCCGGCACCGGCACGTACCACAATCTTCAGCTGTCCTGCGGCATCAAGTACCTCGGCGTCCACCTTGTCGCTACGCACAATCAGCGCGTCAGCATCACGCACTGCATCAAGAAGCTGAACCTTGTCGGTATATTTCTCAAGAACCTCCAGAATATATCCGGCATCAAGAATCTCTTTCTTTATACCTTCGACAGCGACCGCCGCAAAGGGTTTCTCTGTTGCTACAAGTACTTTCATTTCTTTTCAAATTCTTTCATTGCGTCAATCAGCACCTGAACACTCTCCATAGGCATGGCGTTATACAGCGATGCACGGAAACCGCCCACATCGCGATGACCTTTTATGCCCACGATACCACGCTCACCGGCAAAGTCGATGAACGCCTTCTCAAGTTCGGCATACTCGGGTTTCATGACAAAACATACATTCATGATCGAGCGGTCCTCGTGGGCCGGTACGGTCGCAACAAACATACGGCTCGAATCGATGGCTTCATAAAGTCTTGCGGCCTTGGCAAGGTCACGTTTCTCAAGCTCGGCCACGCCACCCATTTCCTTATAATATTTAAGAGTCTGCAGTGCCGAGAAGATAGGCAGCACGGGAGGTGTGTTGAACATCGAGCCCTTCTTCACATGAGTGCGATAGTCGAGCATCGTTGGCAGCACACGGTCCACATGGCCGAGAGCCTCATCGCGTACAATGACGATAGTGACACCGGCAGGAGCCAGATTCTTCTGTGCACCGGCATAGATAAGATCATACTTAGCCACATCAATAGGACGCGAGAAGATATCAGACGACATGTCGGCTACCAGACGCACATCGCCCACCTCGGGATCCTTACGTATCTCGGTACCATAGATGGTATTGTTGGTTGTATAGTGGAAATAGTCACAGTCGGCCGCTACAGTGTAATCCTTGGGTATATAAGTGTAGTTGCGGTCCTTAGACGAGGCTACAACGTCGACATCGCCAAAGAGCCGGGCTTCCTTGATAGCTTTCGAGGCCCATACACCGGTATCAAGATATCCGGCCTTTTTGGCCAGCAGATTCATGGGCACCATAGCAAACTGCATGCTGGCACCACCGCCGAGCCACAGTACCGAGTAGCCGGCCGGTATCTCCAGCAACTCCTTGACGAGAGCATCGGCCTCGTCGATGACAGCCTGAAACTGCTTGCTACGGTGTGAAATCTCAAGAATTGACAGACCCATGTCGGCGAAGTTAAGAACAGCGTCGGCAGTATTCCGGATTGTGTACTCGCTTAGGATCGATGGTCCCGCATAAAAGTTATGCTTTTTCATGACTCAAAAAATTTTTGTTCAAAATTTACGAAATTATCGCATTCAATAGTGCAAATGTAAAAAGAATATCACAAACAAATGCACAAA
>CAJUBL010000046.1 GCA_910584665.1 uncultured Muribaculaceae bacterium
GGTAGACCCAGCCGTTGTTCTCACCATAGGCATTCCGGGCCCCGAGACCGCCCGAGGTGGAGTAATCGAAGGGACGGATAAAGTTCCCGGCGGAATCCTTCGGATGGAAGAATGCTGTCGACGGATTATATATATTGCGGTATTTGAAACTGCCGTCAATAAAATACCTGTAGTCAGACTCGAGACCTAATTCCCCTGCAATCTGAGCCAGACACCACTCGTCATAGGCAGTACCGAGAGTGACCGCTACCGGCTGACGCTTCTCGAAGTGGTGGACCTCAGGATCAGTATCGGCTACACTGTCTCCTATTGCAGGAAGGTATCCGTGGCTCCAGTAGAAGTCAGTTACCGATCCCCTGGCTGTTCCGACCCATGGACATAGGGATTTTTCGGTGATGCCTTTCTTGCATATCTCGTAGGCATAGGGAAGATCGAAGTCACGTATACCTTTATTGTACAGGTCAATAACTGTTGCTACACCATGGTTTGAGTTCATACGCCGGCTGTCTCCGGTAACCTCAGGGAATGTAGGCATCCAGTCGTTGCCCATCTGTCGGCCCATGCGCAGGAACGATTTTATCATATATGTCTCCTTTTCAGGCTCTATAAGAGCGCGTAACGGATGGACAGCACGGTATGTATCCCATATCCAGTCATCGGTGTAAAACGGAGTGGCATCGGTGTGTATGCTGTTGTCAAATGCGCTGTAATAGCGGTCACCTTCCTCGGTGATGCAGATCATGCGTTCATATGTGCGGTAAAGCGAGGTATAGAACAGAGTGAGATCATCACGGGCGGCCGAAGTGGCATCAATGAGCCCTAAAGTATTGTTCCATATATCCTTGGCTTGCTGACGGTACTTATTTATATCAAAGTCGGTTATCTCTTTACTGAGATTTAATCTGGCCTGGTTCTCATCGATGAACGATATTCCATAGCGTATATGCAATGATGTGGTGTTGTCGCTGAAACGAAGCGCGAGAGCTGCATTCCTGCCTTCGGCCGATGTCTTGCCAGCAGTTCTTTCTCCTTTTTTTATAGCAACTGTTCCGATAGGTTTCTCGAGAGTCTCCATATATACATATACCCTGGTCTCCGGAGTGATATACTGGTATCCGCTGATGGCATTACCGTCATAATCAAGAGCTCCGTTACGGGTGTTCAATATTATATAAGGAGATCTGACGACATTGTCAAATGAAATCTCGTAGATGGCGGAACGGTGGGACGGGACGAATCTGGATGTAGCTTCGGCCTCGTCAAAATAACAGTCGTAGCTGTAAGGTGTTATTGTCTCCTGATCATAAGTGTAGTCACATACCGGCTTCAGCCCCGACTCCTCACCCTGATAGAAAGACAGGTTGAATGCCGACTTGCCTCGGTGTGAAGTAACTATTACCGGCAGACCGCAGACTTTCTCTCCGGTGAAATCGGCACGTTCGGGATATACGCGCAGCATACTGTTTGGAAGGTGTACTGTAGGATATGTGGGAACAAGCAGATGACTTATGTTGCCGATATATGGATTCACATAGTCGACAGGAGTCCCGGCCGCAAAAGTTGCAGACGATGCGGCAAGAAGCATAACGGAGGCTATTGTTAAATTTTTCATGTTACGGTATTATTTTTTCACAAAGGTATGTTAATGCCGTTGTGTTTTACCTTAATTTCATATTAATGAGCGGCAGAATAGCTATATTTAGCCGTTTTTTTATGATTGCCGACTGCTATTAATGTTGAATTAATGTAAAAATTTGGTACCGGGCCTACCTTTGCTGAAAAATTTCAAAAACAGACCAGCCAATGAATCAGAACTAAACTTCATTATCAGAAAAGACCCGCAATGCCGGGTTACCAGATTAATTATTCGGTACCATAAAAAATAGAAAAATCTATCATGAAAAAAATTCTAATCTTATTATTGTTTGTATTGGGCATGATGCAGGCGATCCATGCCCGGCAAGTAACGGTAACCGGCACAGTCACCGACGCGTCGACCAGCGAACCGCTGGTAGGTGTGACAGTACTTGCCGTTGATGCCAAAGGGACCCCTCTGAAAGGCGGAGGAGGATCATCCACCGATATCGACGGACACTACACGATCAAAATTGACAGCAATGGTTCGCTCCGTTTCTCATATATAGGTATGAGCAACAGTCTTGTCAAAGTCAATGGCCGGTCGGAAATCAACGTTGCCATGCAGCCGGCCGCCAACATGCTTGATGAGGTTGTGGTCACAGCGCTCGGTATAACCCGCGAGGCACGCAGTCTCAACTATTCGCGACAGTCGGTCGACGCCGCTGCGATTGCCGACAACAATAACGGTAATCTCGTATCGTCACTGTCCGGTAAGATAGCGGGTGTGTCGATTACCCCTGCCGGCGTAGCCAACGGCAGTTCCCGTATTGTCATACGTGGAACGAGCTCACTGACAGAGAACTCACAGCCGGTATTTGTTGTCGACGGTATGATTCTCGAGAATAACCCCGGCGACGGTAATGTGACTGTTGACGGAGGTGACGGTTCGGTCGATCTGGGAAATCCGGTCTCGGACATCAACCCCGAGGATATAGAAAGCATCGAGATTCTCAAAGGTCCTAATGCCGCAGCCCTTTACGGTTCACGTGCCGCCCAGGGAGTCGTACTTATCACCACCAAGAAATCAAACAATTACGGCAGAGCCAGGATCACATACAACGGCAACTTCCAGTTTGAGAAAATATCCCAGTTCCTTGATTACCAGAATGGATGGGGTACAGGCGAAAACAACTACAAGCTCGACCACAAACTCGCGCTGCCACAGAATGGCAACCGCAAGACATCCGATATACCCGATTTCGCCGGATTCAACTCCAGTGCAGGAGCTAAGCTGAGAAGCTGGGGTGCACCCCTCTGGGATCAGGTTATATATGGTCATGACGGCGAACTCACCACTCACTCGCCGCACCCCGACAATGTGCGGGACTTCTATTCGACAGCCCATCGTTACAGCAATACACTGACAATTGACGGCGGATCGAAAGAAAACAACTATCGTGTATCATATACACATACCAATGGCAACTCGGTGGTACACGGTATCAATGAAAGCAACCGCGACATTTTCAATGTAAGACTCTACAACACACTGTTCAAGGGAGTGACTCTTGATACCAAAGGCACATATTCATATGAAAAGGTAAAGAACCGCCAGTATACCAACGGTTCCAACAAGAACCCCATCTATGCGTTTGTAACTCTTCCACGAGACCTCTCCATACCGGTACTCAAACATTACAAAGACGAGACCGGCAAGGAAATGATACCTATCGGCGAACGCGGATTCAATCCGTACTGGAACATCTATGAGAATACCAACGCTGACACACGTCACCGCTTCAGCGGAACCATGCGTCTCGAGATAGAGATTCTGCGGGGACTGAAAGCCGTCGGAAAAGCCGGTGTCGATGCATACTGGTGGCAGGGCTCTGAATTCTATAATCCCGGAGCACGCAGTGACCTCGACGGCGGTATGAAGAACTGGAACAATAACAGCGCGACAACCAACTTTGAAGGTATGCTGATGTATGACAACCGTTTCGGCAAGCTGTCGGTCAATGTCATGGCCGGTATGAGCCAGTATCAGCGTAACTACGAGAAACGCACCCAGGAGTTGTCAAGCGTACTCATAGGAGGTTTCGACAATATTTCCAATTCTGATGAATATCCTGTTGCGACACAGACGAAGTATAAGAAAATAATTCGTTCGGGTTTCGGTTCGCTGTCACTCGGATGGTCCGGGTTCCTGTATCTTGATGTGACGGCACGTAACGACTGGTCGTCTACACTCCCGTCCGATAACAATTCGTATTTCTATCCGTCGTTCGGAGGCAGCTTCGTATTTACCGATGCATTCAGAATCGATCCTACAGTGCTGTCGTTCGGCAAGCTGCGTGCATCATATGCCTATGCTGGAGCCGATACCGATCCGTATCGTATAAGCCAGTCGTATGGTCTCGGATATATATATAACGGATCACCTCTGCAATTGATCAGTTCCACTCTCAACAATGAACAGCTCAAACCCGAGCGCACCAGATCGCTTGAGATCGGAGCCGAATTCAAGTTCTTCGGCAATCGTCTCGGCCTTGACGTAAACTATTATAAATCCGACTCATATGATCTTATAACCAGGATAGCGCTCCCATCTTCAAGCGGTTATTCATACCGTTATATGAATACCGGTCATATCCGTAACCACGGCTGGGAGGCTGTTCTCACCGGCACACCTGTCGCTACCCGTGATTTTACCTGGAGTGCGACTGTGAACTGGTCACTCAACCGTTCCAAAGTAATCAAGGTCGCCGACGGTAATCCGAACGTACAGCTCCGCAAGGTGAGCAACGTGAGCGTGATGCTTGAGGAAGGTATGCCATACGGTATACTGCGTGGCCGCGAGTGGAAACGCGATGAACAGGGACGTAAGCTTGTCGATGCCAACGGTAAGCCGCTCGTATCGGACAATTCGGCATTCCTTGGTAATGCCGAGCCAAAATGGCGTGGCAGTTTCGGAAGCACTCTGCGATACAGGGATTTCTCGCTCAGTTTCCTTTTCGAGGGTAAATTCGGCGGAGTCCTTTACAGCGGAACATGGAACAGAGCCACAACGGCAGGTGTGGTGGCCGAGTCGGCCGAAGGTCGTGAAAGCTACTACGTCAGCAATATAATCTATGGTGAAAGTGACAACTTCCTGACCGGAGGTATAAAGTGGGACGATGCATACTATGAGGACGGCACCAGATGTGAACGTTATGTGAAACCCAACAACCGCTATGGCAGCTGGGACGAGCGCAACGTATTCGATGCGTCATATATCAAGCTGAGAGAGGTCTCGATAGGCTACCGCGTTCCGCGTTCATTTCTCAAGAAACTACGCATCGTACGTGACGCACGCCTGTCGTTCGTAGGCCGTAATCTTGCGATCCTGTACCAGAATACACCCCATGGCATCGACCCGGAGGCCGCCGCGTCATCAGGTAATGCCCAGGGTATCGAATATGGTTCGTTACCACCCACGGCATCATTCGGTTTTGATATCAACGTGTCATTTTAATACTCCAGCTATCTATGAAATTATATAGAAAAATATATTCAGCAATAATCGTCACCATGCTCACGGTGACTACAGGATGCACCGACGGTTTCGAGGCCGCCAACCGTAATCCTAACCAGACCGATCAGGTCAATCCCGAGTATCTTTTCAATACGAGTGTATATAATACCCTCAACGTATACTGCGGCAGCATGAAAAAAGTTCTTCTCGCCAACTATGCGCAATACTATGCAGGTGCTGTAGGAGGCCAGATACAGCGTTATGCCAACCAGGGATCGACCAACGACAGCTATTGGCGCGGAGCCTACGAAGCTATGCTGCCGCTGCAGTTCGTAGAAAATAAGCTCGGTGTAAACGGTGAGTATCACAATCGCGTGCTTATAAGCCGTATATGGAAATACTACCTCTATTCGCAGGCCGCATCGATATGGGGCCCTATACCTATGTCAGAAGCGCTCTCGGGCAATGCCCACGTACCGTATGACAGCGAGAAAGACATCTATTATGCTCTTCTCGACGGTCTGAAAGAGTGTGCGGAAAGCATTGACCCCAAGGGAGATGTGTTCATCAAGGATCCTGTTTATCCCGAAGGAAACGGTTTCAGTGACCTTGACAAGTGGGTGCGGTTTGCCAACTCGCTGAGATTGCGTCTGGCTGTCAGGATATGCAATGCCGATCCCGTCAAGGCCAAAGAGGTGATAACCGAGCTGTTGCGCGACGAAAGCCTGCTGATGACATCAAATGATGATAATTGCATGGCTAAGTGGGGTAACAACGTAGGCACCCGCAATTACTTCTATGACTATCTCGTTGTGAACCGTGAGGCAAACTCGGACAAACTCCACTCAGTGGGCGAGGCTATACTCATGTACACCGCACCTTACCATGATCCGAGGGCAAAAGTATGGTTTACCGAAGCCGATGTCAGGACCATGCCCGATGACTTCCAGTGGGCTCCTTACTGGGGACAGCCCAAGGTGGCATACCTTCCTGAGGGTGTTACTCTCGAGGGGGGCAATCCGCACAGCGGCAAGACTGCGGTAGACTATTCACAGCTCAATGACAGATTTATTGCAGAATCATATGCCGAGGTAATTATGAGCTACGCTGAGGTATGTCTGCTCAAGGCTGAGGCTGTCTACAAGAATCTCGGGAACGGAAGCAAAACTGCCTCGGAATATTACGGGCAGGGCATACGGGCCTCCATGAGTCAGTATGGTGTGAGCACAGCCGAAGCAGATGCATACATGCAGGTGCCCGGTATCAGATGGAACACACTGACAGACCTCAACGCAAATTCCTATGGAGAAGACTACTATAAGGACTTTATCGGAATCGTATCGTCAGCTATCACTGCCGAGGAACCCGATCCCGTGTATCGTCAGATAATAATGCAGCAGTATGTGGCGCTGTTCTATCAGCCTCTTGACGCGTGGACACTTCACCGGCGCAGCCAGGTTCTGGAATTTACGCCCCACCTGCAGCCCGAGACCGGATACGGAGCCATCAATGCCGGCACGGCCGACAATCCTTATGCTTACGTGCCGGCGCGTCTGGTATATCCCGACAGTGAGCGTATCAACAATCTTGACGAGATGAACAAGGGTATAAACCTGCTTGGAGGTAACGGTGATACGATGGGTACGTTGCTGTGGTGGGCTGTCCCTTACAAACTTAATCCTTACCTTTAATTATTTACACGACTATGAGACTTAACAACATATTGCTTTATATTCAGGTTTTCGGCATTCTTTGCATTTCTACCGGCTGTGAACAGGATGAATGTCCCCCACCCGACAAGGACAAGTATGTCTATGATATTCCCCAGACCGACCTTGACCGCGATGTCGTGACCGGAGCCTATTACACCAATATCACATCGTCATCGACATGGAGAAAATCAGGTAAGCCCATATACTCCGGAACTCCCGTGCTGGGCGAGTATCTGTCAGCCGATCCCGGTGTGATTGAAAAGCAGCTGAAATATGCCGACGAAGCCGCACTGGATTTCTTCGTTTTCACATATGATGCGGCTTCAGCCGATAAAAAGCTTATCGAGAATTTCATAAATGCGCGCACCGGTATCGGTGCCAAGGTGAAATTCATAATCAATTATAACACCAAGCATCTTAAGGTATCCAATAGTTCACCGTTACAGGATGAGGCAAATATGACAAAACTCAAGGACGAATTTTCAAAAAATATCGTTCCGATATTTGCCGACGAAGCTTACTATAAGTTTGCCGACGGAACCCCGCTCCTCATGATCACGCCCTCCAACCTTTCATCGTCAGCGACCTCAAGTATAAATTATTCACTCGTCCTGCCCGAACTTCGCGAACATATCGGGAACGGGGGATACAAACCCTATATAATAGGTGAGTTTACTACCGGATGGGCTGCTCCGGTCAATTATGCCGACCACCAGATTGCTCCCTTTGACGGTGTGACGCTCAACGACTGGAAGACCAATGTATATGACCGCTATTACGCTTTTTTCAGTTTCATAGATCTTAACTGGACCAACTGGCGCAATACAATACAGTCGTCGGATACGGATTTTATTCCCTGTGTGTTCCCCTCTTATGACGACAGAAAAAACTCGTCATCGAGCTATTACTATCAGTTTGGCATTGATGGTGATACAAAGGATTACATCGACTTCTGCAATGTGGCGAAGCGTAATCTCGGCAAACGGGATGTCGTGCTTGTCAACTCGTGGAACAATTACCAGAAAGGCACCGCTCTGGAGCCGACCGAAGAGAATGGCGGCAGGTATCTGGCTGTGACGCGCGAACAGTTCAAACTGAAGTAAATCATGAAACGGGTATCTGGAAATACAGTCGCACTGCTGATCCTGCTGTTTGTTGTCGGAGGCCTGACCGGTCAGGCCTCCGACAATGACAAAGGGTATTTCTTCGTACATCTGAGCGATCCGCAGTATGGGTTTCTCGATGGTGACAGAAGTCATGACCGGGAGGTATCTATGATGGATACTGTGGTGGGGTTTGTCAACAGAATGAAACCGCCGTTCATAGTCGTGACCGGCGATTTTGTCAATCAGTCGCACAACGATGTGCAGGTAGCGGCCTGGAAAGAATCCTTGTCGGCAATTGATCCTGATATACAGGTGTATATGGTTCCAGGCAACCATGATATCGGGAATAAACCCGATAAAGCGGCCTACGATCGGTATGAGTCATTTTATGGTGATACCAAATTCAGCTTCAGATATGGCAATGACGCATTTATAGGTATTGATTCCAATCCGTTGAAAAACGGGGACAGCATCAGAGAGCGCGATCAGTATGAGTGGCTCGAGACCCAGCTGGATAAGGTCCGTGACGCCGGCAATCTGTTTGTGTTCATGCATCACCCGCTGTTTCTTAAGAAAGTGACCGAGAAAGAAAAGTATTCCAATCTCAACCAGGCTATGAGAGACCGCTATCTTTCTCTGTTTAAAAAATATGGTGTCGATGTAGTGCTGACCGGGCATTATCACAATACAGCCTCGGCTGAGGTGGATGGAGTGAGAATGTTCACAGCCGGTGCTGTAGGCCGTGCTCTTGGTTCCGGATTTTCAGGCGTCAATATCGTTCGTGTCGGAGACCGACGCGTTAATGTAAGCTATGTTGAACTTGCCCGACTGCCACATATGAGTGAAGATCCGGTTCATTGCAGTTACAAAGGTCTGGTTATGGCCGGTTACCAGGGATGGTTCAATGCCGAAGGCGACGGTCTTAAACGTGGATTCTATCATTATAAGGACAAACGGACAGGGACATTCCGCCCGGGTGCGGCTTCAGTCGACATGTGGCCGGATATGAGCGAATATGCTCAGAGTTATCCGACCGAGTTCAGGATGGAAGACGGATCGGTGGCCACAGTGTTCAGTTCTGCCGACAAGTCGACAACCGATCTGCATTTCAGATGGATGCGCGAATATGGACTTGACGGAGTGTTCATGCAACGGTTTGTAGTGGAAATCAAGGGTAAAAGCGGACAGCGTCACTTTAATCAGGTCCTGAACAACGCTGTAAAGGCCTCGGTCGCCAATGGCCGTGCGATGTCGCTGATGTACGATCTCAGCGGAATGAACGCCCGCGACTGGAGACGCGTGCTTGACGATGTTGACAATCTGTCACACAGCGGACTGTTCACACCTATGGTCAATCCGGCCTATCTCTATCATAACGGCCGGCCGCTTGTGGCTGTTTGGGGTGCCGGGTTCAATGACAGACGTCGGTATGGGCTCGATGAGATCGACAGCATTGTCACAGGTCTCAGGAACCGGGGGTACAGTGTGCTGCTTGGTGTCCCGACCTGTTGGCGAACGCTGACGTCTGATACGGAGTCTGATCCACGGCTTCACGATATCATATCGCGTTGTGACATAGTGATGCCATGGTTTGTCGGACGATATGACGAGCAGTCGTTTGACCGCCACATGGCATCGGTGACTGCCGATATGGAATGGTGCATAGAGAGAAACATCGATTATGTCCCGCTCGCATTTCCCGGTTTTACCTGGAAGAATATGAAAGGTCCTGATGCGACATCTATTCCTCGCAATGGCGGCAGTTTCCTGCAGAAACAGCTTGATGCCTATATCTCCGGAGGAGCCTCGATGATCTATGTGGCCATGTTTGATGAGATTGATGAAGGTACTGCCATATTTAAATGCGCACAGATAGTGCCGATACCGTCCGATGGCAGTATCTTTGTTCCGTCTGATACTGAGAACGACCGTTACCTGCGTATTGTCGGCAAGGCCTCAGAAGCACTGAAGAAAAGAGAATCAAAAAAAATAATCATATTATCTGATCTGTAATGAATATTTTCGGACGCCTTGTATTGGGCATTATTGTCCTTGTCTGCCACCCGGTCGGCCTGGCACAGGCAAAGTATATATTCTATTTTATCGGCGATGGTATGGGATGGGGGCATGTAAATGCCGCCGCGTATTATGACCGTATGGTCAGGGGAAATGATGAACCGTTGCTTATGATGCGTTTCCCGGTTGCCGGTTCAGCATTCACCTATTCGGCATCATCACCTGTCACCGACTCGGCAGCTGCAGGAACTGCACTCGCATCGGGTTATAAGACTAATAACAGTATGATCGGACTCCTGCCCGACACACTGACCACCTGTAACTCCGTCGCATCGATACTTAAAGACGAAGGATGGGGCGTCGGAGTGCTGTCGTCACTATCGGCCGACGATGCGACTCCGGCCGCATTCTATGCCCATCAGCCCAAGCGAGGCATGTATTATGAAATAGCCTGTGATGCCGCCGGATCGGGTTTCGATTTCATAGGCGGAGCCAACCTGAGGAAGATGAGCAAAGACAACGATGTACTTTTCCGACTCATATCCAACGGATATACTCTTGTCAAGGATACCATGGCCTCTGCGGCGAAAAATGCCGATAAGATAATTCTGCTGAGTCCGCAGGGCAAATCGGATATAGGTTATACGATCGATTCGATACAGGGTGCTCTTACCCTGCCGGGTATGACACGTATGGCGCTCGATCATCTCAGCAGGAAATCACCCGACAGATTTTTCCTGATGGTAGAGGCCGGTAATATCGATCATGCCGCACATGCCAACGACGGTGGCACGGTTATCAAGGAGATCATCGCATTTCAGGATGCGATACAGATTGCTTATGATTTCTATCTCCGGCATCCCGATGAAACATTGATCGTGGTGACAGCCGATCATGATACCGGAGGCATGGCACTGAATGGCAGGATAAATCTCAGGGCTATTGACAGTCAGCGCATGAGTAAGGATGTAATGTCTGATTATTTCCGGAACATGATCAGGAAACGGCGCATACCCGACTGGAATGAAATGAAACGGTTCCTGAAAGAGAAACTCGGATTCTGGGATACGGTAAAAATAAACGGAGATCAGAAAAAAAGACTGAAAGACGCTTATAACAGAACTTTCGTGAAACTTGACAGCAAGGATGAAAAAGGTCTGTACAATTCGTTCAATGAGTTTGTTACAGAAGTGTTCGGTATCCTCAACTATCGTACAGGTATATATTTCACCACCCGCAGTCATACCGCCGGAATGGTTCCTGTCTTTGCCATCGGTAAAGGTGCCGAACAGTTCGGACAAATAATCGATAATACCGATATTCCGAAAAAGATTCTGGATACTGCCCATTGAACAGTTCAGCATGCGGCATTATAGGAGATTCATTCTTTATAGGGGTGAATCTCTTTTTTGTTTGATGGTGAAAAAATTCGTACCTTTGCACCCGTTTTTCGAGAGACGATGAATATAAGTTGAAACCAATCATCATATAAAGAACTATGTTTAAAAATTTCCATGGTTTCCATCTTGTGGAAAGCTATCACGAATGGAAACTGAACCATCGCAAGAATCGCAATCCGTTACCTACGAAGGCTCTGAAGATTTTTATAGCCTCGGCTGTCGCTCTTTTCTTCTGGATCGCACCATCGGCTCTTTATGGACTTCCTGCTCTTAATCCCGTCGAGCACCGTGTCATCGGCATATTCGCTTTCGCCGCTCTGATGTGGCTTCTGGAGCCGGTACCGGCGTGGACCACATCTCTTGTGGTCGTTGTGCTGCTGCTTTTCTGCACTTCAGACAGCGGACTGTGGTTCATGCAGTCGGGAACAGACGGAGTGCCTTATGACAACCTTGTGAATTACAAAGACATACTGCACTGTTTCGCAGATCCGACGATAATGCTGTTCATCGGCGGATTCATTATAGCCATAGCCGCGACAAAGAGCGGTCTCGATGTCAGGCTTGCCCGTGTGATGCTCAAGCCATTCGGTACAAAAAGCGAGAATGTGCTTCTGGGCTTCATTCTGGTCACGGCAGTCTTCTCTATGTTTATAAGCAACACGGCTACCGCTGCCATGATGCTTACGTTCCTTGCTCCCGTGCTCAAAGCTCTGCCTGCCGACGGCAAAGGCAAGATAGGTCTGGCTCTGGCTATCCCCATCGGAGCCAACATCGGTGGCATGGGTACACCGATAGGCACACCTCCCAATGCTATAGCGCTGAAGTTCCTTAAAGACACGGTTGATGCCCAGATCGGATTCGGCCAGTGGATGATGGTCATGGTGCCGCTGACAATCATATTACTGCTTATCGCCTGGTTTGTACTGCGCACTCTGTTCCCGTTCAAGCAGAAGACAATACACCTGAAGATTGAGAGTTCCCACGAGTCGTCATGGCGTGATATTGTGGTCTATATAACTTTTGCCGTGACAATCGCATTATGGCTTACCGATTCTATTACCGGTGTCAACGCCAATGTCGTGGCCATGCTTCCGGTGGGAGTTCTGTGTATAGCCGGAGTGATCACCAAACGTGATCTGGAGGAGATATCATGGAGCATTCTGTGGATGATCGCAGGCGCATTCGCCCTTGGTGTCGCCCTGAACAAGACAGGACTTGCAGCTCATATGATCGAGGCAATTCCGTTCGGATCATGGTCTCCCATTGTTGTCATCATAGGTTCGGGCCTGCTATGCTGGCTGATGGCAAACTTCATAAGCCACACAGCCACAGCCGCCCTTTTCGTACCGATCCTGGCTATAGCCGGAGAATCAATGGGCTCACAGCTCGACCCGGTAGGTGGCGTCACCACACTGCTCGTAGGCGTTGCCGTCTGCTCGTCGCTGGCTATGGTACTGCCCATCTCCACTCCGCCGAACGCACTGGCCGACGCGACAGGCTTTATCAGGCAGAAAGATATGGTTCGCACGGGACTGATCATGGGTATCGTGGGCCTTGTGCTCGGATATGCAGTGCTGATTCTCTGTGGTGTCAACGGATTATTCTAAAAAACAGAATATGGATATGAATAAAATTATCGGAATATTGGCTTCAGGGCTCATCGCTGTGTCAGGGCTGTCTTTCCCGGCGACAGCCGCCGGGAAAGCGCCTGAGTCATTCAGCTACATGCCGAATATACACGGTGCGATGCGTGCCCGCTGGGAGGGAGATCTGGATGCTGACCGCAGCCGCTTCCAGTTACGCAACGCACGTGTTTCGCTTGACGGCAGAATCCATCCCACGATCGATTATTTCCTGCAGGTCGACCTGTGTGATCAGGGTACCATGAAGTTTCTTGACGGCTGGGCCCGTATAAAAGTCACCGAAGGTCTCCGGTTCCAGGCCGGACAGTTCAGGATGCCGTTCGGTGTGGATCCGTTCAGGGCACCTGCCAACTATGTATTTTCAAATCGCTCGTTCATAGGCAAGCAGGTGTGTAACGTGCGTGCTGTCGGTGCTAAGATCACATATGATTTTCCCAAGATTCCGCTGACTCTCGAGGGTGGTATCTTCAACCCCACGAGCATCAGCGATCATACGGGCTGGAACTCGTCATATGCCTATGCCGGACGTGCCATTTACCGTATCGGAGAGTTTAAGATCGATGCCGGCATGCAGTCACTGCGTCCGGATATGGTACGGATAAATCTTCTCGACGGATGCATCAACTGGACCGGCGGACGCTGGATACTCGAGGGCGAGTACATGTACAAGCACTATACCAACAATGCCCATAAAGCTGTCCATGCCTACAACATATGGGGAGATTATCATATGCCTGTAAAGGCAGGTGTGTTCAACCGCCTGTCGTTCCAGGGGCGCTTTGACGGCATGACAGCCCATTCGTCGGGCAAACGGAACGAAGATGGAGCTCTCACGACTACCGATCCGGCCAGAAACCGTGTAACGGTGGGTGCAACGATAAGCTACATCAGGAAGCCGGTATGGCTTGATATACGTGCCGACTACGAGAAGTACTTCTATCGTCACGGAGTCGAGCCCGCACTCGGTCATGGAGACAGGATCGTACTCGAGATGGTGCTCAGATTCTGATTTCATGGATGATACGGTCGCGTATCGTATCTATAACAACGCTTATCTTATGCTGATTTATTATGCAGGGTCCTTGTGACAGGATCCTGCATTCTTTTATTAAGAGGCTGCTTAATAACTAATGTGAATGCCCGGTGGCGTATCTTTTAGGAATTTAGCAAAAGAGACGCCAAGGCGATGGTAATTTTAAAATATCAAAATATGCAAAACCCAAACCTGACAGGAACAATACCTTACCACTCGAAAATCTCGGGCGTATTTCGCTCTTTATCTCAGTCACATAGCCAGCTATGCTCCTTCGATTCAGAGCAAAATCCGCCTCGAGCTTTTCGGGCGGGCATTCACATTAGTTATTAAACAGCCTCTAAAGGATTTTTTAAGACAAAAAAATGTAGCTCTTGGATTTGTTTTTGTGAAAAAATCGTTACTTTTGTACAAAATTGGACAGAGATGGCTGCCGACTTAATGCAAATAGTACAGAAGCTCAGAAATAAACACGGTGAGTTGGCCCGTCGCTACAGCGAGGCAATAGGTCAGCGTGACAAAGCATTGAAGCGTGTCGCCGATCTGGAGTATACGGTAAGGCAGCAGGAGCGGGATATTGAACGGCTGAGCCAGCAGGTAGAATTCCTGACGGTTGTGTCGACCGCGATGCCTGACCGGGACGATGTTGAAAAAAGCCGTGCCATCCTGTCAAATTTAGTGCGGGAGATCGATAAGTGCATCACCGATTTAACCGAATGATGCAATGAAAGATAAACTGAACATAACGATAAGAATAGCCGATCAGCCTCCTATTCCGCTGACAATCAACCGGGAGGAGGAAGAGATAATACGCCAGGCCGAGAGTAATGTCAATCGGTTGTGGAGTAACTGGAGCGAGAGGTTCAAGACTACCCCCGAGTCTCTTCTGGCAATGGTGGCGTTCCAGTTTGCCAAACTGCATGCCGTCCAGAGCGCGGAGCTGTCACGTACGGCCGAAGTGTTAAAGGGATTTGATGCGGAACTTGATGACCTGCTCGGTCACGATCCGGGCAGAGATCCGGCCGAATAGCCTCCGGAAGACAGCACTCCGGTCATCCGGACAGATATCCTGAGAAAAGCTTTTCTATTGTTCATAACAGTCCCATCACGGCATGATAGCCGGCAAGAGTGCCGCAGTGCCGCAGATGACAACGAGATAATTATCATCATAGTAATAACCTGCACTGTTACCCGTCAGACATGTTCTGATGACGGGAAGCGGTGTCTTTATTTTTTATATAAATGGAAAATATCATAACAGTAGTAATAGTAGGCGTGGGATGCCTTGTGGCAGGCGCTGTCGTGACTCTGCTGGTGCAGAAATCAATGGCCCGCAGCCGTGCCAGACTGATCCTTGATGAAGCGGCCCGTGATGCCGAGACCATCAAGAAGGAGAAACTGATGGAAGCCCGTGAGGAAGAGCTCAGAATCAAGAACGACGCCGAGCGGCAGGCCAGCCAGCGCCTGTCGAAGGTCCAGTCGGCCGAGGCCAAGCTCAAGCAGCGCGAGCTACAGCTGAACCAGCAGCAGAGTGAGAACCAGCGTACACGCAACGAACTCGAAACCACCCGCACCAACCTCGAGGCCCAGCAGACCATGCTTGAGGCCAAGAAAGAGGAGGTCGACCGTCTGAAACGCAGTGCCCAGGATACACTGGAACACATTTCGGGACTATCGTCGGAGGAAGCCAGGGAGAAACTCATCGAGTCACTTAAAGACGAGGCCAAGACTGCCGCCGCCAGCTACATCAACGACATCATGGACGAAGCCAAGATGACGGCCAATAAGGAAGCCAAACGTATCGTAGTACAATCCATACAGCGTGTAGCCACCGAGACTGCAATCGAAAACTCTGTTACCGTATTCCATATCGACAGCGACGAGATCAAAGGACGTATCATAGGCCGTGAAGGCCGCAATATACGAGCTCTCGAGGCTGCGACCGGAATCGAGATCATCGTTGACGATACCCCCGAGGCTATCGTCCTGTCCGGTTTCGATCCAGTCCGCCGGGAGATTGCCCGCCTGGCGCTTCACCAGCTCGTAGCCGACGGACGCATACACCCCGCACGCATTGAAGAGGTAGTCAACAAGGTGCGCAAACAGATCGAGGAAGAGATTATCGAGACCGGCAAGCGCACAGCGATCGACCTCGGCATACACGGCCTGCATCCCGACCTCATACGCCTCATAGGCAAGATGAAATACCGTTCGAGCTATGGCCAGAACCTCTTGCAGCACGCCCGCGAGACGGCCAACCTGTGTGCCATCATGGCATCGGAGCTCGGCCTAAATCCCAAGAAAGCGCGCCGCGCCGGACTCCTGCACGACATAGGCAAGGTGCCCGATGAGGAGCCGGAACTGCCACACGCCCTCTTAGGCATGAAACTGGCCGAAAAATACAAGGAGAAGCCCGAGATATGCAACGCCATAGGCGCACACCATGACGAGATCGAGCAGACGACACTGCTGGCTCCTATCGTACAGGTGTGTGACGCTATTTCAGGAGCCCGCCCCGGTGCTCGTCGGGAAATTGTCGAAGCTTACATCAAGCGTCTCAATGATCTGGAACAGCTGGCACTGTCTTATCCCGGAGTGATCAAGACCTATGCCATACAGGCCGGCCGCGAGCTCCGCGTGATTGTCGGAGCCGACAAGATCGACGATGTAGAGACAGAAAGCCTGTCGGCTGAGATAGCCCGTCGCATCCAGGACGAGATGACCTACCCGGGACAGGTGAAGATAACCGTTATTCGTGAGACCCGCGCTGTGAGCTTCGCCAAGTAGACATGTCAAACGAAGATAAAGATATGATACCCCGCCACGTGGATGTAAGTTCCGTGGAAGAGGAAGCCGCAGGAGAGACACCGCGCAGACAGTGCGGATGTCATTGTGACGGACCGCGCGGCAAACTTCACTGTTACAACTATCTTGAGGATATTCCGGGAGGATATGCCGACGACGATATGGTCGAGGTTCAGTTCAAGAACACCCGCAAGGGATTTTACAAAAACCCGACCGGCATAGATCTCGCCATCGGTGATATGGTTGCAGTAGAGGCAATGCCCGGACATGATATAGGACAGGTTACCCTGACGGGTGCGCTTGTGAGACTGCAGATGCGCAAAGCCAACATCAAGCCGGACGCCGAGATAAAACGGATATTCCGCAAAGCACGTCAGAACGATCTGGAAAAGTATGAGGAAGCCCGCGCACGCGAACATGACACAATGATACGTGCCCGCAAGATCGCCGAAGACCTGAAACTCAACATGAAGATAGGCGATGTCGAGTATCAGGGAGACGGCAATAAAGCTATTTTCTACTATATCGCAGACGAACGTGTAGACTTCCGCCAGCTCATCAAGATACTTGCCGAGACGTTCAGGATACGTATAGAGATGAAGCAGATAGGCGCACGCCAGGAGGCTGGACGCATCGGAGGCATCGGTCCCTGCGGCAGACCGCTCTGCTGCTCGTCGTGGATGACCAGCTTCGTGTCGGTAGCCACAAGTGCGGCACGTTTCCAGGACATCTCACTCAATCCGCAGAAACTTGCCGGACAGTGTGCCAAACTCAAATGCTGCCTGAACTTTGAAGTGGACACTTACGTGGAGAGTCTGAAGAAACTGCCTGAACGGAACATACGTCTGGAGACCGCAGACAGCACATATTACCACTTCAAGACCGATGTCTTCAAGGGTGAGATAACCTATTCGACCGACAAGAACATTCCGGCCAACCTTGTCACAATCGATGCCGCGCGGGCATTCGAGATCATTGCGATGAACAAAGCCGGAGAAAAACCGCTGCAGCTGCAGCGGGACGGCGCTCCCGACAAGAACGAGAAGAAATACAATGATATACTCGATCAGGATAATCTCAACCGCTTTGACAACAAGAAAAAGAGGAAACGCCGTCCCGACAGATCGAAGGAACGTCCCGGTGGTGTCAATGCCGACCGTAAGACTGAAGAAAAACCGGGTGAGGAAACTTCCCGTGTAGAAAACCGCCAGCCCCCCAGAGAGGGCGGTGACCGGCCGGATAAACGCGGTGACCGTAATCGTCAGCGTGACAACAACCGCAATAGCCGGAACAACAGCCGTCGTGACCGTCGCGAAGGAGGAGACCGTCAGCCACGTGAAGGAGGAGAGAGTCCGCGGCATGAAAATGCAGACCGTCAGCCCCGCGGCGACAGGCCGGAAAGACCGCCGCGCAGTAATACCGCCGCAGATGGCACAGAAGACAGAGACCCCTAAGGTAACTGACTGATAGGTCGTGAGAAAAGCCTTACATATAATAATAGCACTGACACTTGTTGTCACGGTGGCATGCGTCAGAAACGGAGAGTATACCGGATATCATGAGACAGAACCGTCAGGCTGGCCATATGGTTACAGCTATGAATATACGGTAAGACATGATGAGACAGCCGGATCACGACCGTTGCTTGTGACTCTTACACACGACAACAGTTACAGCTACAGCAACCTGTGGCTTGAGATCGTGTACACCGACGACGCCCGAATTGAGCATACCGATACCGTAAATATCGAAATGTGTGATGTTTTCGGCAACTGGTATGGCACCGGACTACCGGGGCATTACCAGCTTACAGACACATTGTCACGGAAGCCGGTATCACTGGCCGACAGCAGTGTTGTGAAAGTGAGGCACATCATGAGAGTGGATACCCTGACGGGTATCAGCCAGATAGGAATACGTTACTGATTCATAACAAAGATTGATCCTTAACAAAGAGATTCATAGCCAAGTGTTTGATTCATTGATTTTTGATATGGACGGGACGCTGTGGGACGCAGTCGACTCGTATGCGGAGGTGTGGAATGTCACATCTCACGAATTCGGTGTCGGACTCCGTGTGGACCGCAATGATCTCCTGCTGCATATGGGTAAGACTATCGATGTGATTTTCAATGAACTGATGAACGGAGTAAATGTAGATCCGTCAAAGTATCTCGAACGTCTTGACTATAACGAGAGCTTTCTTATGCCACGTCTGGGAGGGAAACTGTATCCCGGTGTTAAAGAAGGCATTAAGTTCCTGTCACAACGCTACAGGCTTTTTATGATAAGCAACTGTGGAGCTGACGGTGTACGTAACATGCTGTCATTCACCGGACTGACACCTTATTTTGAAGGCACACTGACCCATGGCGAGACCGGCCGCGGCAAAGACTGCAACATAGCCGGAATTGTTGAAACTTTTTGCCTCCGGCGGCCATTGTATATAGGTGATACCCAGGGGGACTGTAATGCCGCTCATGCCGCCGGCGTGCCCATGGGATACGCGTCCTGGGGATTTGGAGAATGTCATGATGCCGAATTGCGGTTCGCAAATTTCGACTCTATGACAAATTATTTAATGAGCGATAAATGAAACAGTTACTGTTAATTGACAAGCAGGAGCAAGCGCTAAGAGTATCGCGTGTGGTCGATGGAATGAAGGCCGCATCGACCGATGCAGTATTGCTTGCAGATAATGCATCGAAGTACTATCTTACCGGCCGTGTTTATGCCGGATATATCTATGTGACTGTCAATGGTGATGTTACATGCTTCGTGCAACGTCCGGTCGAACTTGACGGGCCTGAGGTTGTCTATATACGTAAACCTGAGGAACTGCCTTCGGTAATCAGAGATATTCCTTCGAGACTTGGTCTTGAACTTGATATCATGAGCTACAGCAATGTCGGAAGACTTAAGGCCATATTCCCTGACAGTGAGATAGATAACGCATCGACCGTAATGCGCCGTGCCCGTGAGATCAAGACGCCGGCCGAGATAGCCCTGATAAGTGAGTCGGGGGTACGTCAGGAACGTGTGTACCGCCGTGTGCCCCATCTGTACCGTGAAGGTATGACCGACATAGAGCTGCAGGTAGAGATCGAGCGGGTGTCGCGTCTCGAGGGATGCCTCGGCCAGTTCAGAATAAGCGGAGACAGCATGGAACTGTTCATGGCAAACATTATCACGGGAGACAATGCCGATGCACCGAGTCCCTATGACTTTGCGATGGGCGGAGCCGGCATGAGTCCGTCACTCCCGGTAGGAGCCAATGGCTCGGAGATAAAGCCCGGATACACAGTTATGGTTGATGTAAACGGTAATTATACCGGTTACATGACCGATATGACCCGCGTATACTCTCTTGGGGAGATATGTGACGAGGCAAAGAAAGCACACGAATGCTCGTGTCGCATTCACCGCGAGCTGACCGA
This sequence comes from uncultured Muribaculaceae bacterium, assembly GCA_910584665.1. Lineage (GTDB taxonomy): Bacteria > Bacteroidota > Bacteroidia > Bacteroidales > Muribaculaceae > JAAVFS01. The sequence goes on from CAJUBL010000046.1 coordinate 20,245, forward strand.
GGCCGGCAGACCCGGCACCGAAGCCAAGGCACTGTATGAGAGAGCTATTGAAATTGTCACCGAGGAAGGTCTCAGACATCTGTTCATGGGACACCGCCAGCATGCCCGTTTCATAGGTCACGGTGTGGGAATCGAGATCAACGAACTGCCGGTAATCGCTCCACGCAGCCGCGATATCATCAGACCGGGGCAGGTCATAGCTCTGGAACCAAAATTTGTAATACCGGGAGTCGGAGCCGTGGGTGTGGAAAACACGTATGTCGTGACCGAAAACGGCTGGGAGTGCCTGACCAATGCCCCCGAAGATATAACAGGATTGAGATGAACCTTAAGGATAAGATAGACAGAAAGATATTCAGACACGTAGGTTCGGTGGCAGATGCCATGGGGCGCGAGTGCTATGTAGTGGGCGGTTATGTCAGAGATCTGTTTCTTGACCGTCCGTCCAAGGACATTGACTTTGTAACAGTAGGGAGCGGCATAGATGTCGCCGAGGCTGTCACAGCCACACTCGGCAAGGGAGCCAGGCTGTCGGTATTCAGAAATTTCGGCACTGCCCAGATTCATTACCGCGGGGAGGAGTTAGAGTTTGTCGGCGCGAGGCGCGAGTCTTATCGACGCGACAGCCGCAAACCTATAGTGGAGGATGGGACGCTGGAGGATGACCTTTCACGCAGAGACTTCACAATCAACGCAATGGCCGTATCAGTCAACGGAGACCGTTTTGGCGAACTCATCGACAGATTCAACGGACTGGAAGATATGGAGCGGAGGCTGATACGCACACCGCTCGATCCGGATGTGACTTACAGCGATGATCCTTTGCGTATGATGCGTGCCGTGAGGTTTGCCACGCAGCTGCAGTTTGATCTTGTGCCGGAGACATTCGAGTCGATAAGGCGCAATGCCGGACGTCTCGAGATAATCTCACGAGAGCGTATTGTCGACGAGTTGATGAAAATCATGAAATCGCCACGTCCCTCTATAGGATGGAGGCTGATGTGCGACACCGGTCTGCTCAGCATAGTATTACCTGAGTTACAAGCTCTTAAGGGCGTAGAGACTGTAAAAGGCCGCGGGCACAAGGATAATTTTGACCATACGCTCCAAGTGCTTGACAATGTGGCCGGTATGAGCGATAATGTGTGGCTCAGATGGGCCGCGCTGTTCCATGATATCGCCAAGCCTGTGACCAAGCGATGGGATGATAGTGCAGGATGGACTTTCCATAATCACAACTATATAGGAGCCAGGATGTTACCGAAGATATTCAGGCGTATGAAAATGCCGCTGGATGACAAGCTCAAGTATGTGCAGAAACTTGTCGAGCTGCATATGCGTCCTATAGCGCTCGTGGAAGACACTGTGACCGACTCGGCCGTACGCCGCCTGCTGGTAGATGCCGGAGAGGATATCGAGGATCTGATGATCCTGTGCAGTGCCGACATCACCTCCAAAAACAGAGAGAAAGTGGAACGTCATCTGGAAAACTTCACACATGTCAAGGATAAGATGGCCGAGCTGGAAGCACGTGACAGACTCAGGAACTGGCAGCCGCCGATTGACGGCAATCTGATCATGAAAGTGTTCGGACTGTCCCAAGGGCGCGAGGTCGGCATGATCAAGAGTTATGTACGTGAGGCACTGATCGGTTCGGACACTCCGAATGACTATGATCTGGCCTACAGGATTATGGTCGAGCGTGCGGCAGAAATGGGAATAAGCGTACGTAACGACTGACTATTGATGTATGGTCTGTATATCTGATATAAAATCATGTATTACATAAAGAAACGTATAGAGATATCCGGGAGTCACAGGCTTGAACTCCCTTACGAAAGCAAGTGCAGCCGTACTCACGGTCACAACTGGATCATTACCGTTTACTGCCGTGCACCGGAACTTACCGAGTATGGTATGGTGACCGATTTCACGCATATCAAGACGAAAATCACAGAAACGCTTGATCACAGGGACTTCAACGATGTTCTTGACTTCAATCCTACGGCTGAGAATATAGCCCGGTGGGTATGTGACATGGTACCCAACTGCTATCGTGTCGATGTGCAGGAAAGCGAAGGAAATGTTGCGGGATATGAGCGGGACTGAAGATGTTTCACTGGCTGTCAACGAGATATTCTGCTCGTTACAGGGTGAGGGGTTTCATACAGGTACGGCAGCGGTCTTTGTTAGGTTGTCGGGGTGTAACCTGAGGTGTGGCTTCTGTGATACCGACCACAGCGGTTTCAGACGTATGTCGGCAAATGAAATCGTACGTGAAGTGACCGGATATCCTGCCGTGACAGTGATCCTGACCGGTGGGGAACCTTCGCTGCAGCCAATCGGACCTCTTGTCGACATGCTTCATGAAGCTGGCAGGCGTGTGCATATCGAGACAAACGGTACAATGCCGTTGCCTCCGTCGATCGATTGGGTCACATGTTCTCCAAAGGAAGGCGGCAAGGTGGTGATTGACCATTGTGACGAACTGAAAGTAGTATATACGGGTCAGGATGTGGAATCACTGGCAGCGCAGATACATGCAGGCAATCTGTTTCTGCAGCCATGTTCGGGCCGTAATACCGCCGAGGTCATAGAGTATATACTCGGACACCCATGGTGGAGGCTGTCGCTCCAGACCCACAGAATACTTGACATAAGATAACGGAAAATTGCCTCGAAAACAGCCTCTGAATGTTAATTTGTAATACGTTTAAATCAGTTATAGTCTGCTTAACTTAACGGAAGACACAGACAAATATACTCTCATAAACTGTTTAAAGTTTACTCACGGGCGCGGGATCCCTCACCCTTACGGTGACGGTATAACTGGCGGCGTGATATGTCAAGATAAGAGGCGATCTCGCCCAGCGATGCCAGTTCAAGGATGCGCGGGAAGCGTTCAATGAGATGAAGATAGCGTTTAAACGGAGAGTAATAGTAGTTATGGAGAATTGTCTGGTGAGCCTGTGCAAACAATGACTGTACTATGCGCAGATGTAGGTCGGGGTTATTGCTGATATGTTCACGGATGAGCCTGACAGGCACCATTATCACATCCGAATCTTCCAGTGCGATAATATCAGTCGCTATAGGTCCGCCTGATATTATTGCTGAATAGTTGGCCAGTACGGTATTCTCAAAAACAAAACCTACTACTTTGAGATTGCCTTCGCAGTCGGTAAGCGTATGTTTAAACCCTCCCGTCTTAATCCATCCGCAATAACCGAGGGAGCTGCCCGAGTGTACGAAATATTCTCCGCGCCTGAAATGTCGCAGTTCACCGTAACTTTCGCAGATCTCTTTCCAGAATGCGAAATCAATATCCCGTTCAAAGGCATTAAACTTCTCCATTCTGCAAATGTAGCGAAATTTTGCTGAGAATCATATTTTTTGACAGGGCAAGCACAACAAAAGCACAACAGATTCCATCTGTCTGTCTGACGTCCGGGATACAATCGGCGTCCTACACGGACGCCGCAAGCTGTGTTATCCTGATCCGGGCACGCCGCTACACCCGGCGTACCCGGTTACTTGTTAATCGGCGTCCCGACCGGACGCCTGGCCAGAATATTATCACCCCGACTTATTTTTAAGTACCTTAATTCCGTCTGCCTGACGTCCGGGTTATAATCGGCATCCTACGCCGCAGACTGTGTTATCCTGATCCGGGCACGCCGATTCGCCCGGCGTACCCGGTTACCTGTTAATCGGCGTCCGCACCGGACGCCTTACCTTTTTCGGCCTGTCTTCATTTGACACGGGCACTATTTTGTTGAAAAAGATGTTTTAAAACATAAAAATCGGACTATATATGTTTGAAAAAGTTGCGGCGTATAT
>CAJUBL010000047.1 GCA_910584665.1 uncultured Muribaculaceae bacterium
GGTCCATCTTGTTGACATAACCGATACGGGGAACGTTATATTTGTCAGCCTGACGCCATACAGTTTCCGACTGAGGCTCTACACCGCCCACAGCACAGAACGTGGCCACAGCACCGTCAAGCACACGGAGCGAACGCTCTACCTCAACAGTAAAGTCTACGTGTCCGGGAGTGTCAATAAGGTTGATTTTGAATTTATCATCGTTATACTTCCAGAATGTGGTGGTAGCAGCCGATGTGATAGTAATACCGCGCTCCTGCTCCTGCTCCATCCAGTCCATCGTCGCAGCACCGTCATGAACCTCGCCGATCTTGTGGGTCAGTCCGGTATAGAACAGAATGCGCTCCGAGGTAGTGGTCTTACCGGCATCAATATGAGCCATGATACCGATGTTGCGCGTATACTTGAGATGTTCGTCTATTTTTGCCATTGTATATAATGTGTAGTATCAATGAAAATTATTAGAAACGGAAGTGGGCGAATGCACGGTTAGCCTCGGCCATCTTATGCATATCCTCCTTGCGCTTGAAAGCGCCGCCCTGATCATTGAATGCATCTACAATCTCGGCAGCCAGCTTGTCGCTCATGGTCTTGCCACCACGCTTACGGGCATACAGGATAAGGTTTTTCATTGATATCGACTCCTTACGGTCGGGTCGTATCTCAGTAGGAACCTGGAAAGTGGCTCCACCTACGCGACGTGACTTAACCTCCACCTGAGGAGTAATATTCTCGAGGGCTTTCTTCCATATCTCAAGCGCGCTCTTCTCCTCGTTGGGCAGTTTGGCTTTCGCAGCCTCAAGTGCCGAATAGAAAATTGTGTAGGCAGTGTTCTTCTTGCCGTCATACATCAGATGATTGACAAACTTTGACACTTTCACGTCATGGAAGACAGGATCGGGCAATACGATCCGCTTCTTTGGTTTTGCTTTTCTCATTGTGAGTCTTCTTGTTGTGTTTTTGTCATGCTTGGCTGGTGTCTGTCTTCAACCGGGCCCTCCGGCCTGGTTTACTCAACCGTTGGCAGCTCAACTTGTTCAAAAACGAGTTTTTAAAATAATATTTCTCGTGATGCGTTCAGTAACTTCACCCCTGGTCTTACCGACCGAGAGATTACTTCTTGGCTGCACCGGCCTTAGGACGTTTGGCTCCGTATTTGGAACGACGCTGTGTACGGTCTTTCACTCCGCTTGTATCAAGAGTACCGCGAACGATGTGATAACGTACACCGGGGAGATCTTTCACACGACCGCCGCGCACAAGCACGATCGAGTGCTCCTGCAGGTTATGCCCTTCTCCGGGTATATAGGAGTTAACCTCCTTACCGTTAGTCAATCTCACACGGGCTACCTTACGCATAGCCGAGTTAGGCTTCTTGGGGGTGGTGGTGTACACACGCACACACACGCCACGACGCTGGGGACAGCTGTCGAGCGCAGGCGATTTACTCTTATCCTCAAGAGCCACACGTCCTTTTCTTACTAATTGCTGAATAGTAGGCATCTTAGTTTTTAAGTTTTGTTACTAAAATTTATTTTCTCTTCGTTGTGATAATTTCTATCCGTTTACATAAAGCGTACGCGCCGCGTAACATTTTAATCCTCAGCAGATTAAATCAACAACGGCACGAAAGCGCTTAAAATCCGATGCAAAAGTACAACTTAATTTTCTAATATCCAAATAATTCCACAACACTTTTTTTTACCTGACAATCAAACTAAAATCCGATTGCCGCTTTCTGCCGACACAAATGGAAATACAGATAAGCCGCAATCGGACAAGCCAACAATTTAAACTAATTTAATGTTTTTTAATATTATAGAATTTCACCTGATCAATCTCACGAAAAAAAACAAGATTAATACGCCCAATATTCTATCAGTCGGGACGAGAATATACAAACCTGAATGTATAACGCGAAGCATCTATCCTATTAGATGATGGAGCTCCATTGTATCCCGTATAAGAATCAATCGTACACTCCGAAGCCGCACTGTTATAATATCCCCCGAAAGCCTTGGTCGCATTCCATGAATTATTAAAAAATTCGGCGGGACAGCTCTTGAGCCCAGAATGCATTTCACGTATATATATCACCATATCAAGAAGTTGATCATCATTATAGTCCGCACATAATTCATCATAGTTTCCACTCATATCATAAAATCCAAGTGCATTAGGTTTCTTAAGAGCCTCATCATGAGCACGAGCATTAGAATTGCCCGAGTACCAAGCTATTTCATCTATCGAATTTCCTCCACTGTAACTGAAGTTCTCGCCCGCTTTGGCGGCAAGTTTCCATTCCCCCACTGAGGGTGACCTTAAGAAAATAAACGGGAGGGATAAAAATTCACGTGACTCTCCTTTAGTTATACATCCATCTCCATTCTGATCAATAGTACTGGCTTCTGTCATTACAGGAGAATCAATCAGAAACTTTCCATCAGGTATCAACTCTGTCTGCATCATACTGAATGAGCCAGTCTTCAATCCAGTAACTTTTATGAATTTATATTTCTTTCCATTGAGATAATAGTAGCCTTGCGTAGTCTCAAACATCTTGGTTTCTCCATATTGTGTTACTCCGTCAGTTCGCGCATAGGCTCTGAAATAAACCTTACAAAGATCAATCAAAGTGTTAGTATCAAGACTGAATCTACCTGTTACACCTGCCATTCCTACAACTGCAGTCTCTCTCTGCTTGAAATCACTGCTGTAACTATATTCAAAGCCTACCTCATCAGGCAACGTGGATCCCGAGACTCTCCCTTCGAGTGTAGCCATATAAGCCTGAGGTTTAGCTTGAAGAGTCTCAATGGAAACATTTGGATTTTCACTCGTTTCCTCCCCAATTGTCGGTCGCGAATAAACCAGCCTGAAAGTATGCTTTTCATTCCCGAATCTATTGGTTGGAGCAAGACCCGACAAGGTTGATTTTACAGTACAGGCATTGGCAGCGCAAGTCCAGTTCCCCCCCCTTGACGGACTTTCAACAGCGGCCCAGGTTGTATTGAAATAATTAGCAGTGACATCTTTGACCGAACTCTTAAATTTATTAGCAAATTCTCTTGACATATCCAATAAATCAGAAGAATATGCCGCAACAAACTCACTATAATTACCACTCATATCGTAGAAGCCTGATTCGTTAGGTTTTTTCTGACCCGGACGACGGTGAGACCCTTGAGCATTCCCCTGATACCAACCGACCTCATCTAAATTGTCACTACCACTATAAGTATAACCCTTAGACTGCATTCCCCCCGTAGCAGCATAATACCATTCAGCAGCAGTCGGTGCTCGGAATAAAATCGGCGTGATATCCAGGAACTCCCGGACCTCTCCTTTTGTAACGGTACCGTCACCATTCATATCCAATGTTCCAATCTCATACCCGTCAATCTCCAAAACGGCATTGGGAGGGAGCTCCGTTTGCATCATGCTGAATGAGCCGTTGGGGCCATCATCAACTTTTATAAATTTAAACTCCTTTCCATCAATAAAATAAGTGCCTTGGGCAGTTTTAAAGGACATTGTTTTTCCAAAAATCACCTCTTCACCATAGGACATGGCCGCTCTGTAATACACCGTCTTTAAATCGGTCAATCCTTTAATTTCAAGGCTAAAATCTCCTATTTTTCCTTCCATAACAACCGATTCAGTATACTCGTCCGGAAAACTCTTATCATAACTGTATTCAAAGCCCATATAATCAGGCACACCTTTAGCCGTGACAGCACCGTGAAGAGTAGCCGTAAACGACTTCGCTTCAGCACCCTTGGTAACAATACCTTTTTGATTGCCAGAATCAGGGTCCGAAGAATCGTCAGCCGGTTCTTCAGAACATCCTACTATCAACAAATTAAATATTAATAATATTTGTAATTTTATAATTGTATCAATCAATTTCATATTTTCAAGCTATTATTGTATTTTACTGACCGTAACACTATTATCATACGGTTTATAAAGATATGAAAAGACGTTGTAGAGCACACTGTCAATTTCGACACATATCTCACCATGGAAGTCATATGGACTGGCTTCATCCAAATAGGCTTTGAGCTCTCGATACAACTGTTTTTCTTCTTGAGTAAGATCTATATCTTTACTTTTAAGAGCATTGTAAGAAGCAAAAAACATATCTAAACGAACGACATAATCCGAACACAACTCATAATCAGCAATACTGGTATATTGAAATTGATATACACCGTCAAAACCACCCCATATACGCTGTTTTTCGCTACCGTAAATCTGTTTTGAGGTGTTTGTTGAATAGTCATCAAGATAACCCTTAAGAAAATATTTCACTGATTTGTCGCGGAATTCTCTTTCAACATTTGAATTCAGCACTACATTGAATTCATACTCGCTGTATGACACCGTAGGATTCATTGCCTGCTGTATTTTTTTAATTATATCAGCTTTAGCAACATCATCGCCCTCCCCCGACTCATCATTGTCATCGCCATCATCAAGTCCCTCACCATTACGGGTAAGAACAAAATTGGTGAAATGATTCAAAGGAACGAGTGTGTTACCCCGAATTTCAAGAGTAAGCATATAGTCGGTCGTAGGTTCATCATCGTATGTCGACACATAGACTCCACGACATATAACCTTATTACCTGAAACATTATAATACAATGTCCCGTAAGCCGATGATGCCGGTCCCTGATATTCCAAATCAACAGTTCCGTTTGAATTGAATGTCAGATATATATATTGGTATTTTATTCCGGCCGCCGGATTATAATAGGACCGTTCTCCAATCCAGGTGCCGGTGATATCAATACCAGGATCATCATCGCTGTCACATCCGACATTGCACACCAATATTATGGAAGTTAGAATGGTAGTCAATAAGCCGGTTGATCTACTGAATATCAGCTGTATATTCCGTATATATGATGAGTTATAAAACATTTTCATAATTAAATGTCTGTAATTATCCGGAATGTACCGGTTCAGAATCCGAATCCGATATTTATAGCCGGATAAGCGTCCTTTCCAAAGTATGATTTCTGAGAGTCGTTAAGTGGAAAGACATATGAGCCGCCGATATTGAAACCCCACAGTCTCAATTGCAGACCCACCCGGGCATCCACACCGACTTTTTTCTTGAATTTTTCTTCTCCATTTATATTTTCACCATGAATTCTCCCTTTAGATTTTATCTTTCCACCTACACAGAAATTGAATCCGATACCGGCATACGGAGAGATTCCAAGCCTACTGTTGTCATTGGTTAATGCATAGCCCATATTTATCGGAATAGCAATAAAATGAGCTGTAGATGTAGTGTTCTGATATTCTCCACGATCTACTTTTACCGTATTATTATAATTGGCAGAATTATAACCGATACGTGCTCCTGCAAAAACGCCTTTATCTTTATGCATAAGATAATAATTTGCGCCCACACTGATGGCATAAGTGTAGTTTGAACCGCTCACACCTTCGGCTTTTGATAAGAATCCATACTCCATCATCATTGAAGGCTCGAATCCGGGTACATCATTTGTTTGATTTACAGCATCGGGCGTCAATTGCTCACTTCCGTTGTCCTGCATCTGGACAGTTACGCTTTCAACTGTCTCCGACTGTCTTGTCATGGCGCTTTCATTTTCGGGAACAGTGAGCACCAATCCTACATAGAAAAGCTTATCAACGCCAGGATTAGCCTCAATGATTTTATCTACACTGACATTATACTTGTCGGCGATACTTTGCAGACTTTCACCTCGCGCCACTACATGGTCTTGAGCAAACATGGCAATGCCATGAATAAGCAAAGCCACAATAAGGAATAATTTTTTCATTACAGTTAATTTATTGAATTTGTATTACAAGAATATTCGAAAGACTCCAGAAAGAATTGGCATCGGTAACAGTCAAGGTTGATGAAGGCCCCTGCTTTTCAATTTTATAGCTTGACGCCGGTGCCGGAGATAAAATCTTTATTTTACCGGAGTTAATAGGCAATTCATTAAATACCGCAATGTTAACCTTATTGCATGCCGAAGTATTTACATTACTGAGATTGACTTTACTGCTTTTCAGGAATCCGCCGCCCTCGATTATCCCCATGTCTTTGAGCTGTTTCCTGGTAGCGACCAAAATATATCCCTCATTGATAATTTCAGTCTGTACCTGAACTGCCTCGGTCAAGGCTGTGTTTTGCTCCGAAAGATCCTCAACCGTATTTGAAAGATCCTCAACTTTCGAAGTAAGACTACGTATACTTCGCTGTTGTCCGTTTATCTGAGCCTGAAGTTTCCTGATCTGAATCTCCTTGCTTTCCAGTTGTGAGGTCAGGTAAGCGATAGTATTTCGCAGACCCTCAGTACGCAAGGTGTCGACACGGTTATTCAGTGAGTCGACCAATGACGCTATACGTTGGCGCTGTCCATTAATGATATCAGTCAATTGATTAAGGCGCATCGCAATCTCTTTTGAGCTATAACGGCGATGTGTCTCGATATCCATTCTTGCAGTAAGCAGTTTTTCCTGTTCCGAGATACTATCGATACATGCCGACACCTCATTGAAAAACGAGGTCATGCGTTCCAGTTCCTGTTGATTGTAATTAGCAAGGACCAGCAATGAATCACGTTCGCTTTGTAATGACTGCGTCCTGCTATCGTTTTCTGCCGAGTCTGAACATGATGTAATATGTAATAAAACTACAGCAGTAAGAAAAGGAAAAAATTTCATACCTATTTTGCGGTGGTCGCGTCCATTCCCAATTTGACCATTATGACAATATACAAAAAAGCGTGGAATGATGTTCCTGTTTATCTTAACGGAGGCATCGCCAAACGCCTGACAACGAAATAAACAGTCCACTCCCACGCCTTATCGTATATCGATACCCCCTTGTCGGGGAGTGGATATGCGACAAGCATGAGCGTCCGTCGACTGCTCTCTCCTTCGTTGTTTTGAAATTGGCGATTTCCGTTAAAGGATAAAGCACGAAACGCTTTTAATATGTCCGCACACAAATTGTTGTGCGTGGCAAAGATAACATTAATTTCTCTATAATGCAAACAAAACACGCGGCCCGACCGCTGTCTCACCAGCGACCGGGCCGTACATCATGGAATTTTCAGAAATCAGAAACCGAACATATGAGCGTTTATCGCCAAATCTGTAAGCCATATCCACAACGGACAGAAACCTATGAACAGAATTACAGACAGCGTCAGTGATGAGGTGCCGGTAGCCACATACGTATCATACTCGTCAGCGATAATAATACCCGAGAATGCCGGCGGCAATGCACATGCCACGACAAGCATCTTCAGGTTCAGCGGATCCATTCTGAACACAAGACCCAGCACCAATACAACTGCAGGCATAAGAACCATCTTCATTATCGAGCCGAGAACAGCCTGCCAGTTGATTGTTATCTTAATGGCCGCCAGGGTTATACCGGCCGAGAACACAGCCATCGACGCATTAGCCTTCGCGATGAGATCAAACGAGGGGCTCGCCCATGCCGGCCAATGCAGACCGCACACCACAAGAACCACCGCTAAAATCGGAGCCCACGCCACAGGCTGCGCCAAAGCATGGATCACAGGTTTCCATGCACTCTCCTTTCTGCCGCCCGCATCTGTCTTCTCGTTGGAGGCATTCATCAGAGACAGCCCCACAGGTATACCGATGGCATTGACAACGATACCCACTATAGCCACGACAAGCGCCACCGACGGTGATGTACCGAAAATCGGCTCCAGAACAGCAAAACCCAGGAAGCCGATTGTCGGCGAACCGCTTATCAGTGCACTTACAGCCGCATCAGCCCCGGTATTCTTCTTAAAGCAATATTTGAAGACAAAATACACAAGCATAAAACATGCCATGATACCCACTGTCGATATCACAGTAAGCTTGATATCCTTTACCAGATCCTCGCGCGAGGCCTGTACGATCGATACAAACAGAGCCGCCGGCAACGCATAGTCAAGAACGACCTTATTGAACTTCTTTGCATCGTCACCCGTGAAGATCCCCTTCTTTCCGGAGATATAGCCGGCCAGCATCACTACGATAATAGGTACGATCGCATACAGAATTACATGAGAAATATCCATAATAAATAGTTTTAAACAGTTTCCGGACAGGAATGACGCCTGCCATGCGGTTAATGGACAGACAGCACATGACAGGCATCACCCGTATATCCGCCGGTTGATTTTAATCGTTATACCGTATAGTCAATCAGAGGAGCCGGGTTGAGGTAACCTATATGACCGCTCTCCTTGCCTGAATCAGCCGCAAGCTGAACATTGATAAGCGCAGGCTTTTTTGATGCGATAGCCTTAGTAAGAGCATCGGAAAGCTGCTGAGGCGTGGTTACATAGTATGCCTGCGCGCCGAATGCTTCTCCCATCTTGTCATATCGGGCATTGATATCAAGCGTAGTAGGTGCCGGATCAGAGCCTCCGCCCGGATTTACTCCGACTCCGTTATAAATACCTCCGTTATTGAATATCACCACCGTACACGGCAGATTGTAACGGCATATGGTCGAGAAATCCATTCCGGAGAAACCGAACGCCGAGTCTCCCTCGATCGCTACCACACTCTTGCCTGTAGCGACAGCCGCACCTATGGTCGAACCCATGCCCATACCCATTATAGCCCATGACGCACAGTCTACACGATGACGCGGCAGAGACTGACTAAGAGTGTCACGCGCGTCATCAAGCGTATTGGCCCCCTCATTGATCAGAATCACATCGGGATTCCCTGCAAGCACAGGCTTGATGGCTCCGAGTGCTGTCCAATGGTTCATCGGCTGAGCCGAAGCCGCCGCCGCAAGACGCTCGGCGAACTTCGCATTCTTCGTCTTTGTCTCAGCCTGTATGGATGCCACCCATGCAGGATCAAAACTGAAACTCCTTGTCGACATAGCTGCCAACATGGCATCAAGCGACTCCCCGATATCACCGACTACGGGAGCCGCAATAGGAACATTTCGATCCATCTCACACGGTTCCACATCAAGCTGCACAAACTTTATGTCAGGACTCCACTTGCCGCGCCCGAACGACAGCATCCAGTTGAGTCTGGCTCCGATAACAATCACGACATCGGCCTGCTGCATGATGGTTGAACGACATGAGATCGCGCTTAAAGGCCCGTCATCCGGCATCAGACCCTTGGCCATTGACATCGGAAGGTAAGGGATACCGTATTTCCCCACAAGCGTCCTGATCTTATCATCGACCTGTGCATATGCCGCTCCCTTTCCAAGCAATATCGCAGGCCGTCTGGCCGAAGCGATAATCCCGACAGCCCGGTCTACAGCCTCCCTGGCGGGTGCTGTCGGCGAATAAGGATCGACCGGAGCATAATACAGATTTTCCGCCTCCGAAGCATCCATGATCTCAGCCAGAGCCGGAGTCGTCATATCAATATAGACTCCGCCGGGACGGCCACTGACAGCCGCACGATAAGCACGGGCAACCGCCTGCGGAATATCTCTGGCATGACTGCACCGGAAAGCGGCTTTCACCAGCGGACGGGCCGTATTCAGCTGGTCAAGCTGCTCGTATGTACCCATATCCATATCGACCATAGTCGGATCACTGGCGCCCGAAATCTGTATCATCGGATAACAGTTGACTGTCGCATTAGCTGTCGCTGTCAGTCCGTTCATAAATCCGAGCGACGATACCGTAAGAAGCACGCCGGGAGTCTTGGTCAGATAGCCATGTGTGGCCGCTGCCATACCGGCCTGCTGCTCAAACCTGAAACCCACATACTTCATACCGAGTTTCTGAATGGCATAGGCTGTCTCTGTGACGGGAATACCCACGAGTCCATAGACCGTATCTATACCCACGCGACGCAAAGATTCCGCCAATATATACATACCGGTAACCTGCTCGGGGAATTTTGGAGCACCGGCTGTGGAAGATGTTGTAGTTGTTGACATAATTACCTGATTGACAGGAATGCGGTCTGTCCATACTGGCAAATCGGTCCAGCCGGAAAACCGCATCCCATTGTTATTGAATCACTTTACTTTGATGGTGTTGCCGATGATGCAGGAATATCTGATCCGGGCATAGGCGCCGTTGTACCGTTGGACTTCATGGCCGCCTGCTCGTCGGCACTATAACCTAACGCGGTCAGAATCTCGTCAGTATTCCCTCCCAGCGTCGGGCAGGGACCATAGGTCGGCTGATAATTGCTCATTGTGAACGGACAGCCCACTGTCACAAACTCACCTATCTTACCGCCCTGGTTGATCCTGACAAGGGTATTGCCGTCATACAGACTCTCGTCGGTCATTATCTCCTTGGTAGACAGAACCGGCCCGACCGGAACAGCATATTTCGACAACAGTTCGGTAACCTCATACTTGGTCTTATCGGCACACCACGCAGATATACGGGCTATAATCTGATCCTTATGTCTGTCGCGTGCATCAGCTGTGTTGAAATCCGGGTCGGTAAGCCAGTCCTGAAAGCCGAAAGCCTGACAGGCAAGTTCAAAATCCTTGGCCCCGCGCTGCAGTATCACATACACATAATTGTTTCCGTCAAGATCCGAATCGTATCCGCCGGAAGGTTTACACTTATAGGTCCACCCAAGTACACCGCTACCCTCGGTATTACCCGAACGTGGCACACAGTCACCGAACTTACCGTCAGGATATTGCGGGAACTGAGTAAGATAACCGAGACGGTCAAGAGTCATCTGGTCACGGGTCTTGATACGGCAAAGATTAAGACATGCATTATGCATCGACTGGTACACATAACATCCCTCACCCGTTTTATCCCGCTGCACAAGCGCCGCCAACAGACCGATTGTCAGATGCATGCCTGTATTTGAGTCACCAAGTGCCGCACCGCTCTGAGTCGGGATATTGTCGTCACCCGAATACCAGCCCGTCGTCGAAGCCGCGCCGGCGGTCACCTGAGCCACCGGCTCGTAGGCCTTCAGATCCTTATATTTAGATGACACGGGAAAACCTTTGATCGTACCATAGATACAACGCGGGTTGAGCTGATGTACAGCATCCCAGCCAAAACCGAGCTTATCCATAGCTCCCGGATGAAGATTCTCGACAAAAATATCACATTGCTTGATAAGCCTGGTCAGTATCTCCTTTCCCTGAGGTGTCTTTGCATTGAGTGCCAGCGATTTCTTATCGCTGTTGAGCTGCAGGAAGTAATAGCTGGGCTCGTCAGGATCAAACTGCAGTTCCTTACGGGTGGCATCTCCTACGCCGGGACGCTCGATCTTGATAACCTCGGCCCCAAGCCAGGCAAGCATCTGTGTACACGACGGTCCAGACTGTACCTCGGTAAAGTCAACAACTTTGATTCCTTGTAATGGTGCGGTGTTCATAGTAGTAAAAAGTTAAAATTTAAATATCTTGATTGTCAGCTAATTTTGTTCACATGACGGAATCCGGAAATCGGCATGACATCCGGTTTGTCTGTAAAACAAAATCGCGGTGCACAAAGTTGCACCGCGATCTGAAAATTTAATAGTATGTTTAGATGTCCCCGGTAAATGCTTACAATACCGACGCCTCGGTATCCTGAGTCTCAGGAGCTTTGTCTATGAGATCAAGGAACTGGTCGAGTTTGGGAGTAACAATGATCTGTGTACGGCGGTTGAGCTGACGCCCCTCAGCAGTATCATTGTCAGCCACCGGATTATATTCTCCACGACCGGCGGCCGAAAGGCGGGCCGGATTCACACCGAAGTCATTCTGCAGGACCTGAACCACCGATGAAGCACGCAATGCACTGAGATCCCAGTTGTTACGTATATTTGTACGAGAGATAGGCACATCATCTGTATTGCCTTCCACAAGCACATCATAGTCACCGTAGTCCTTGATGATCTTGGCTATCTTGCTCAGAGTCTCCATAGCACGGCTGCTGACCTCGTAACTGCCTGTCTTGAACAGCATATTGTCAGCAAGCGAAATATAAACCACACCCTTCAGAACCTTGATGTCGACATCACGAAGCTCGTCACGGCTCAGCGAACGGGTCAGATTATTGGTAAGCACCATGTTGAGAGAGTCACTCTTTGATTTTGCATCTACAAGCTGTTTGATATACTTATTGGAAGCATTTATCTCATCAACGAGCTTGGCAATATTCACGCTTCCCTGAGTGCTCTGCTTAAGACTCTGATCAAGAGAACCTTGCAATGCGGCATAGTCATCACGTAACTCCTGATAACGGTCCCGCTGATCTGCGAGCATGCGGTCAAGATTCTTAGTATTGGAATTACACTGCGCCAGATCAAGCTTAGTGTCATTGTACTCTCGGTTAAGAGCCTCATACCTGGAGTTCAGCTCGGCATACTTCTTATTGGTAACACACGAAACGAGAGGCATCACGGCAACAATAGCGCCTAAAAGTAAAGTACCTGTCTTCATAATCCTGTAATGTTTATGATTAACTGTTTTATAACGTAATGAATTATCATATTGTTTATTGAGAGTCAGACTGCATAGGCCGCCGGCCGATACTCCAACCTCTGGCAATGTACCACATCGAAGGAAACAGAGTATAGCGGTGAGCCCTATAATGGCGCCATGCCATAAGAGGGATACGGACCAGAGCCCCGGGCCATCTGAAAGCAGTTCTGAGATATATCCCCTGAGCCATAAGCACACCCGGATCAAGATACCGTTGCCCGGTTGTAACTCCCGGATGCTCCACAATGACACAAGGGAAAAATCTGCAGTTAAATCCCCTGCCTATAGCATCGTCTATGAAGAACTGTTCCTCTCCGGCACCGAACTTCGGCGCCCCGATACCAAACCGCGGATCAAAAGCCACACTATTCTCACCGGCGATAACACGCCTGCGCACAGCAATTTCAAACGATGTCACATAATAACCGCTCTCCGGACAGCGCAGATCAAACTCCACGTCGGGAAAGACCTTGCGGTCACCGCCGGTATGCATGAAAGCGGCGACATCAACATCGGGATTCGCATCCATAACTTCAATCACCGTCTGCAGTCCGGTTATCGTATACCGCAAGTCATCATCGGCAATGAGCAGCAATGGCGCAACCGACGCCCTGAACGCATCATTGCGATTATTGCTCAGACCATCGGAACCGGTCAGCACTATCCTGACATCAGGCCGGAGCAAAGACGCAGGCACATCGCCGCCGCCACATTGCCACGACACGAGATATCCGACTCCATCAGTCACAGGCAACTGCATGTCTGCCACACGGTTGATTCCATCCCGACCGATTGTCGCAATAAGCACCTCAAGCCGGGGTGACATCATACTGTCATATTCAGACGGACTCTTTATCATAATACAGATGCAGTCTTCTCGCGCCGCATACGCTTAATAGTGCGGAATTCTATGACAATCAAAACAGTAGTCACAATAGTGGCACACATATCACTGGTCGGAAACGATGCCCACAAACCATCCAGCTCAAAGTGATGCACCATGATATACATGATCGGCAGCAGGAAAATAACCTGCCTCACCAGACTCAGGGCAATAGAAAAGCCCACCCGGCCTATCGACTGGAGAAAGTTAGTCGAAACAATCTGAAAACCAACCATCCAGAACATCGACATGGAAATTGTCAGAAGCCTTCCGGTATGTCTTGCCAGCGTCTCATCGGGAATAATAAGCCGGGCTATCATCGAAGGATTGACCATAGCTATCACCCAGCCGATGAGACATATGAGAGTAGCGCATCCCACAGCAAGCCAGTATGTGCGCTTGAGTCTGTGAAAAAGTCCGGCTCCGAAGTTATAGCCCACAATAGGCTGCATCCCCTGACATATGCCGATTATCGCACACACAATCATAGACGTGAATGTGACAAAAACGCCGGCCGATGCAAGAGCACCGTCAGAACCGAGTTCACTATGAGCGCCGAGCGTCTTAAGATTCTGATTGATAAAGATATTGATAAGACACGCGGCTACATTGACGATACACGGGGCCGCACCTATACCGATGATACCCCACACAATCTTTGACCGCAGACCATATGTACCGCGTGTCCATACTATCGGCCCGGAATTTTTAAAGAAGTGAGCCATCACAAAGACTGTAGTGACACCCATAGAAATGTCGCTGGCAATGGCCGCCCCCTTGATACCCATCCTGAAAACTACAAGAAAGAGCGTGACAAGAAGAATATTAAGTCCGGCACCTATGAACATTGTCACCATAGCGCGTATCGGGAATCCCGAGGCACGCATAAGATTGTTGAACGAGTATGTGAGATTCATAAGAAACAGACCCGGCAATATATAGGTCATGAACTCACGCGCATAGCCTATATTGGTATCGGTAGCTCCGAAAAGAATAAGCATGTCATCCATGAACCAGGCGAACAGCATAAGATACACCACGCCAAGTACAACAGTCATTGTCAGCGCATTACCCAGAACATTACGTGCGGCGGGGATATTTCCGTTACCAAGCAGGATGGAGAGACGGGCCGATGCGCCTGCACCTATAAGCACACCGAGAGCTGTGGTGACATTCATCACCGGGAAAGTGATGGTAAGACCGGCTATAGCCTCCTGGCTGGCGGCTCCGTCCACTCCGCCATAGTGACCTATAAGAGCTCTGTCGACAAAGTTGTAAAACTGCATGACAAGCATCCCCACCACAGCCGGCAGGCTGTAGCTCCACAGCAGTCTCCCCACGGGGCGGGTAGCCAGTTCGTTTAGTTTGTCGTTGTCGGTTGTCATTTATGTGTGACAAGAGCACGAGTAGCCGTAGCAAGCGGCGTCTCGTGCTCTCGAATATGTCTGTATGGTGATTGTGATTACTTGTTGCTGTCGAGGCGAGCGCGCTCTATGTATTTGTCAACATTAAGGCCGGTACTCTGAGCATAGGCCGGATATTCTTTCTTAAGCTCCTCATAAATCCTGAGCTCGGCGGAATAATCCTGCTGCGCACGATATACACGCGCAAGCTTAAGCATGAAATAGGGAGTATAGTACGGATTGTCATCACTCTGTTTTACCGCAGCCTTAAATGCCTTGACAGCCTCGGGATAGTTCTTAAGATTGACATAGCAGTCTCCTTTGAGTGAGAGAGCCGCAGCTCCTACAATGTTCTCCTTGGGATCATACTTGTTTATATAGTCAACAGCCTCGTCATACTTCTTCTGCTGGAAGAGGATAATAGCGGCATTGAGGGCGGCACGGTTACCGGCGTCATGACCCATATCGGCTACATTACGGTATAGGCCGAGAGCAAGCGAGTCGTTACCCGCAATCATCTCATAGTCGGCATTGCCTATGGCTACATCAGCCTTAGCTGAGTTCTCACTGCTTCGGTTCTTGATGAACAGGATAGCGCCGATTACAACCACAAGGGCTATTACAGCGATGATAATAGGCTTCTTATTGTTCTCAACCTTTCGGCTCATGTCGGTGAGCGTCTCATTGAGATTGTCGATAGAATTCTGAGTCTCAGGAGCGTTTTTTTTATCGTTTGCCATTATTGAAAATGATGATTGATTACATGAATAACACCTTATGGAATGTCCATAACAGCATGCAAAGGTAACACAATAAAATTGAACGCCAATCAAGGGACGATACCCCGCCACCAATATTAACAACAATTAACTAATCGGAAAGTGTACGAAAACCGGCGTCAGATAAACGGTTCAGAATATACTGAAAGAGTATCCGTGAGAGCACATCTCGTTAAAGCTGACTGTGATATCGGACAAGACCATCCATCGGATCGGCAGAGACTGATGCTATCGCATAGCCGCGACGGACAGCGACCCGTTCCAGTTCAGAACCGAAGTGTGCGGCTACCGAACCAACAAAACCAAGACGCCGGCAATCCGTATCATACCTCTCGATATTGCGCTCGAAAAAACGGTCAAATTCATCTTCAACCATCAAGGCAACCTCCGGAACAGACATCAGTCCGCGTATCATCGGGACAAGCGACGCAAGAAAAACGTTGGCTCCGGGCTTACGGTATACCTGCGTTATAACCCCGGCCAGATCAAGTCCTACCTGACTATGCCAGATGTCCATAGCCTCCGCAGGCAAAAGCCGTTTGAACAGGTCTCCGACAAACCGCCGGCCCAACGACGCACCACTCCCCTCGTCGCCAAGGATATAACCTAAAGACGGAACATTGTCAACTATATACGCCCCATCATACAGACATGTATTCGACCCTGTTCCCAGTATACATGCTATGCCTGCCTCCCGCCCGAGTATCGACCTCGACGCCCCCAGCATATCGCTCTCTACAACGACACGGGAAGCCCTTGCATGACCGAGAGCACCGGCAACAATCCTGCGCTGACATTCTCCGACTACTCCTGCGCCATAATAATATATCGTATCGACATGGCGGCCTGCAAGCCAAGGCAAAACAACATCGTTTATGGTCGCCGTAACAGTCTCCGGCGACATTGTCGCGGCATTAATTCCAGGAGAGCGCATCATGTCCCGTACTCCCCCATCGACAAGACACCAGCATGTCTTGGTACTTCCGGCATCGGCTATAAGAATCATATTCAATTTTTTCTCAAAGATAAAACACAATTTCCATACCGCAAAATAAAAACTCGGTCAACAATATTAATCACTCAGTCAACGTTTAAAACATTGATGAAACACATACAGCTCTACATATCATTGACAATCATCAGCTCTGTCGCCATACTGACAGGATGCATCGAAGACGGTTTCACAACATCCCCGTCAAGCCAGCCACGCTACTCCGTCGACACCCTTGCCCTCGGCACACTATTCACCGCAGAGCCCACTCCCACCTATTCTTTCAAGATCTTCAACCCACACGACAAGGCACTGAACATAAGCAGTATCACTATGCGTGACGATCCCGACCGCAACTTCCGCCTCAATGTCGACGGAATATCCGGCAACAGGTTCACAGACATCGAGATACGCCACAACGACTCGATATTCGTTTTCGTCGAAGCTACTCTGCCCGACCTGGGACTCGACCGGCCAACGGCCTACAAACGGCACATCGACATCACCACCAACGGTGTCACATCGACAGTAGTGATAACTGCCACCGGACTCGACGCGACCAGACTTAAAGGCGAAATCATAACTACCGACACATACCTTAATGCCTTACGTCCATACATCATATATGATACCCTCAGAGTAGCACACGGCTCCACCCTCACTCTCGAGGCCGGCACAAAACTGCATTTTCACGACGGTGCCTCACTCGTGGTCGACGGCACGCTGCAATCACTCGGCACTCCCGATGCGATAGTCGAAATGACCGGTGACCGCCATGGCAATGTAGTGGGACGTGTAGATTATGAAATCATGTCCGGACAATGGGACGGCGTCTACTTTTCTCCAAGCAGTAGCGCCAGCAATCTGAAATATACATCAATACGAAACACCATCGACGGTGTCACCGTCGACTCGGTGCCATATACCGACGACACCCCATCGCTACGGTTACTCAACTGCCAGCTGCGCAACTCCAAAGGATACGTCCTGGTCTCATACTTCTCAGCCATCGAAGCTCTCGGATGTGAACTCGCCGACGCGTCCCTTGGAGTGGTAGCACTACAAGGAGGAACAGCACGACTGGTGAACTGCACCATAGCCAACTACTACCTTTTCAGCGTGCTCGGAGGGCCGGCACTGCAGTTCTACCACAGCGACACCGAGAATGCCGTTCCCGGCACAGACCAGCCTCTGCTCTCCGCGGCCATTGACAACTGCATCATCTACGGCAACGGCACAGACCTTTCGCACGGCGACCTTACAGGCACCGATATCATCCTGCGCAACTGTCTGCTGAAAAGCGAAGGCAGTGACGACGACAATTTCATCTCATGCCTTTGGGCACTCGACCCGCTGTACGGCACCGTACGCCAGGACTACCACTTCGACTACCGCCTGCAGCCCGAATCGCCGGCTATCGGCAGTGCCGATCCCGAACTGATCCCGTCCGAACTGACCGACGACCTCTACGGTCACCCGCGCCTCCCGGATCCCAACCTCGGCGCCTACGCCCTGCCCCTCCCCTCAGAATGACATCAAATCACTGTTTCAAATGTACAAAAGGAGATGTGGAGACCAACCACTCCCATCTAAGAAACTGTTTAAAATTAATATCACTTTGTTTTTTAAGAATCTTACCGGCGTATTTTTGTCTGCTCTTCGGTCACATAGCTACGGCTACGCCTCATCACAAACAAAAAATACATCCGATAATCTCTCTCAAAATCAGCATCATATTAATTTAAACAGTTTCTAAATAGTGTTATAAATCTGATAAATTATTGCCGGCTCACCCGCGGCATCAGAATTTTTTGTTATTTTTGCATTATCGGGCGACAAAACCATCCCGTTTTTCACTTTCAGACTATGAATTTAGGATTTCTTTGGCGGCAAATGCCGCCTGTAACCAAAAATCTGCTAATAATCAATGTCATAATATGGGCCGCAATCAATCTGTTCGGCTCACGTTACGGCAGTTCGATTATGAACTACGGTGCGTTGCATTATTTCACGTCAAGCGACTTTCTGCCATCACAGCTCTTCACCTACATGTTCATGCATGAAGGATTTGCCCACCTGTTTTTCAACATGTTCGCATTGTTCATGTTTGGAGGAATAATCGAGCGTACTCTGGGCAGCAAACGGTTCCTCTTCTACTACGTATCGTGTGGCCTGGGTGCAGCACTTATACAGGAGGGGGTCTTTGCAATCATAGTCAACCACATTGAAAACATCATAGGAAACCCGCTGGCACTCGACGAGATAGCCCGGAACGGCGCCAACGCTATCCACGAGGGCAAGAACTATATTGATCCTGACATGGCACGCCTCAACGCGCTTATCAACATACCCACACTCGGAGCCTCCGGAGCTGTCTACGGCATACTGCTTGCATTCGGATTCCTGTTTCCACGTCAGCCTATCTTCCTGATGTTCATTCCGGTACCCATACAGGCACGCTGGATGGTTCTCGGCTATGGCGTAATCGAACTCCTGCAGGCCATGAACAATAACCCGGCCGACAATGTGGCTCATCTGGCCCACCTCGGAGGCATGATATTCGGTCTTCTGATGCTGCTCTACTGGCGTCACAAAGGGCTTTTCAATCAACGTTTTTACTAATGCACTCTTTAAAAAACATATATCGTAACACAAGTATTCCGCTACGACTCATAATAATCAACGTGGCAGTACTGCTAACCATCTATACCGTGGCATTTGTGACCTCGGTCACAGGTGCACGCATTGATATCGCCACGCTGTTTCTGGATCTGCCATCCGGATTTGGATTCATGTACCATCCCTGGACGGCAATCACTTACATGTTCACACACACCGATATCATGCATTGCCTGTTCAATATGCTGTGGTTATACTGGTTCGGCAGACTGTGTGAAGACCTGTCGTCGCCCCGACATACCGTAACAGTCTATCTCGCCGGCGGCGTAGGCGGAGCCATCACCTTCGTGACAGCCAGCCTGATATGGCCTTACAACATAGGCGGATACCTCGAAGGAGCATCGGCTGCAGTGATGGCAATAGTAGCATCGGCAGCCTGCACATCTCCCAACATGAAATTGAATCTGCTGTTCCTTGGAAGCGTCAGAATCAAATGGATAGCACTCGTGACTGTTATAATATTCGCTCTGGGACTTACCGGCAACAATGCAGGCGCACATGCGGCCCATCTGGGCGGCATCGCCGTCGGAGCCATAACCGCACTGATCGGACGTACGCGACGTCCACGCTACAATCAAATGTCGGCCAAGCAGTTAAACGACCTTGAGGCACGCGCCGAGCTCGACCGTCTTCTTGACAAAGTACGGCGCTCAGGCTACAATTCACTCACAGCCATGGAACGAAGCAGACTTGTAGATCTGAGTCATAGGGTCTGAATATAAAACATTCTTTACCGTACGATAATGAAGAGCCTACTGAAATTCATACTGACTGTCATAAACATCGCTGTCATAGCGGCACTGCTATTCTCCGGATACGGCGGTCACTTCAACCCCTCGGTTTCTTCCATACCCGGAATAGCACTTATGCTCTTCCCTCTTATTTTAGCGACAACCTGCCTGCTGCTCATTATTGACATCATATCATGGCGACGCCTGACATTCCTGCCTGCTCTTGCCTTACTGCTCTGTGCGGTCCCTATCTGGAACTTCTGCCCGCTGAACATCGGAACGCCGAAGATCGGCGACAACTACACCCGACTGAAAATACTGACATATAACGCTTTCAATTTTGACAACTACCACCACAGGGATAGCGCGACATATAACAATACAATGTCCACCATACTCTCAACCGACGCCGACATCGTGTGCCTCCAGGAATCACTCTATGACGATCCGTCCACATGGAATATAGACAGCACACAGATTGACAGCGTATTGACACGCTACCCACACCGTCTTCACGGCTATGGCACACTCGCGATATGGTCACGCTACCCTATGGAGGAGGTAAGAATGATACAGCCTGAGGACCCGTCAGGAATGTTCATGTGTGTGAAGGTCGATGTCAAAGGTACCGGACTCACCCTATACAACATACACCTTCAGTCACTCGGGCTTAATAACATCGACAAAGAACTATATGGCAGTATCACACGCCGTCCCACCACCGACAAACTCGAAAACGCCCGTAACGGTTTCATATCCAAACTGTCACATGCTATGAAGCGTCGGGCTGTACAAGCCCGCTCACTACGCGGACAAATAGACAGCATCGGAGGCCGGAACATACTCGTAGCCGGAGATTTCAATGATATCGAAGACTGTTACGCCCAGCGCGTCATCGAAGGAAAGACCCTGCACAGCACTTTTGCCACAGTCGGTTGCGGTCCCACAGTGACATACTATGCCAACCGCTTCTATTTCAACATCGACCACATCCTGTATGGCGGTGATTTACAAGCCATCGAGTACCTTAGAGGTGAGAGCAGAGCCAGCGACCACTATCCTGTATGCGGAGTGTATGCAATACCTTTAAAATCAAAAGATTATTACCATGACCGAACCTCAGATAATACAACTGCCCAAAATCTGTGACCCGAGGGGTAATCTTTCGTTCATCCAGAACGGTGAACACCTGGACTTCGACATGCAACGCTGCTACTGGATATATGATGTACCCGGCGGCGAGGTGAGGCACGGCCATGCTTTCAGGACACAGCACGAGCTCATTGTAGCACTGGCAGGCAGCTTTGACGTGGTACTTGATGACGGGCATGGCCCGGCACGCCATCATCTTGCACGTTCTTATTACGGACTCTATGTACCGCCGATGACCTGGCGCACAATTGACAATTTCTCCACATGCTCGGTTGCCATGATATTATCTTCGGATATATACAACCCGTCAGACTATATCGAAGATTTCCAGGAATTTATAAAACTAAAGAGTAATGGGAAACAATAACTCGCATGCATCGTCGTCAGTCTCGCGATGCGACATCGTCGAACTGCCGCGTCACCGTCATCCCAACGGTTCGCTGAGTGTGGTAGAGAATACCCCTGAGTTTCCGTTCCAGATACGCCGCGTGTTCTATCTGTATGACGTCCCGGGCGATTCCAACCGGGGAGGACACTCACATCATGTCGCACGTGAACTGATTATCGCAGCGGGAGGCAGTTTTGACGTCACTCTTGACGACGGCTGTGATAAACGTGTCTATACGCTCAACCGTCCATACCGCGCCCTGTATGTCGAGGCAGGCATATGGCGCAGCATCGACAACTTCTCGTCCGGCTCTGTCTGTCTGGTACTTACGTCAGAATTATTTGACGAAGCCGACTATGTACGCGATTACGCGACATTCAGACAGCTTACATCCTGCAAATCCGACCGTTAAGCCATGGACAAAACAATACCGTTCCTTGATCTAAAACGACTCAACGCCCCCTACGCAGAGAAAATCGCCGAAGCAGTGACACGCGTATCCCTCTCCGGCCGATACATCGGCGGAGAGGAAGTCGAAGCTTTTGAAAACGAATTGGCCGGCTACCTGCAAGTCAGACATACAGTCGGGGTAAGTAACGGACTCGATGCCTTACGTCTTATAATGCTGGGATACATCGAATCGGGAAGACTAAAGCCCGGCGATGAAGTCATAGTGCCAGCCAACACTTACATTGCCAGCATTTTAGCCATCAGCCACGCAGGCCTTAAACCTGTCCTCGCCGAGCCGTCGTCCGATACGCTAAATCTCAATACCTCGCTGATTGAAAGGCATATAACAGAGAACACCCGCGCCATTATGATTGTACACCTTTACGGCCGTTCCTGCTGGGACTCAATCCTCATGGAGACCGCCAGACGGCACAACCTGCTGATAATCGAGGACAACGCGCAAGGCATCGGGTCGACGTCAGCTATCCCCGGGTTATCCGGCGGTAATAAAACAGGCAGTCTGGGAAACGCCGCCGCATTAAGTTTTTATCCCACTAAAAATCTTGGTGCTCAAGGAGATGCAGGTGCAGTAGCAACCGACGACACCGATCTCGCCAACGCTATCAGGGCATTGGCCAACTACGGCAGCGATCGTCGTTATCACAATATATATCAGGGATTCAACTGCCGCATGGACCCGATACAGGCCGCCGTGCTCAGGGTCAAGCTACCATATCTCGACCGCGATAACCGGCGGCGACGCGAGATAGCATCAGCCTATGCCGGTCTCATCACCAGTCCGTCAATCCGCCTTCATATTGTAACCCCGCCCGAATCAACCAACTACCATCAGTTTATAATCGAAACTGCACAACGGGACATTCTGCGGAGTCATCTTGCCGACCGGGGGATAGGCACAGACATCCATTATGCAGTCCCGCCACACAGACAGCCATGCTACGCCAGACAATTCGCCGGTCAGAATTTCCCGATAACCGACCGAATAGCCGGCAGAGTCCTCAGTCTCCCGATAGCTCCCTATCTCACAGACAGCGAAATAGAAACAATAGCAACCGCCATCAGAAATTTCTAAACGCAGAAAAATCAGACGCGAACCCTTTCGGAGTAATCTTTACAGCAAAACTACGGCGACGGTGTCGCCGAGGAAAAGACGGGTCAGCGGATTTTCCTGGTGGGTGGGGAAGATGTCAAGAGTATAGTGTTGCCAGTCTGAACATGAAGAATTTGATATCTCCCACACCGCGGAACTGCGTTCTGAAAGCCTTTATCTTAGCATTGAAAGATTCGGCTGAAGCATTGGTAAGCCTCCGTTCGAAATAGTTTATTATTGTGGTGTTGTGGTTCTCGAAAGTCTCCGGCACTTTGTTGAATTCATTATTTCCGAAGGCTTCCACTTCATTGTACCATCTGGCGAGATTCAGTCTGGCGACTCCGGCAGAAGTTTTCTCGTTGAATATGTCCACAAGCTTTAGAAACAGCCCATATGCCATTTCCAGGTCGGGGAATTTCGCGAACAATATCCGGGCGCGTATTCTCTGCTGATCATTCCATTTTGATTTGTGTTTGAGTATGATATGTCGACTGCGCGCCATAATCTGCGGCATAGTCTCGCCGTTCTCCATCCTCTCGGGTTCCCATTGTCCGATCAGATCGCGTTCCTCTTTTGACTTTGCTTCCTTTCGCTTCTGACGATGCTCCCTGACCGCCTTGTTCTCGGCATCGAGGACTTCCCAACGGTGTCGTA
>CAJUBL010000048.1 GCA_910584665.1 uncultured Muribaculaceae bacterium
CGCGACCCCAACCTTGGCAAGGTTGTGCTCTACCAACTGAGCTATTTTCGCGTTTAATGTCCTCTCGTCGTTCGTTTGACAGTGCAAAGGTACGAACTTTTTTTGAATCTGCAAGTGTTTTATGGTGATTTTTTTGAATAAAATTCCGCGTATTATTTAAATCGTTTGATGGTTTGATTGTTATGTCTTGATTTTATTTTCATAATATATATATTTTTTTGGGGGGGCGGCATTACATCGGATCCACGTCGTAGTATATCGTCACACCC
Organism: uncultured Muribaculaceae bacterium; assembly: GCA_910584665.1. Lineage (GTDB taxonomy): Bacteria > Bacteroidota > Bacteroidia > Bacteroidales > Muribaculaceae > JAAVFS01. Next base: position 270 of record CAJUBL010000048.1, read on the forward strand.
TTCATGGCTTGATCCTGATACAGATCGTCGTATACTTCTTTAAGAATCTTTTTTACATGCTTCATTGATGCGTCGGTCTCGATTTTCAGCATCAGTTTACGTATGTAGAGGGCGTTGATACGTTCTACTGCGGGTTTTTCAGGACCGTATACGCGGTTTCCGAAAATTGTTTTAAGTCTGTTGGCATATCCTGTGGCCACACGGTGTATTGTGGCTTTGTCGCGGTGTTTCAGATATACATATATTATGCGTGAGAACGGCGGGTAGAAGTATTGGCGTCGTTCTTGTATCTCCTCATTATAGAATGACAGATAATCGTGGTTCAGGATATGACCGAAGAGGCTGTTGCCGGGATCGGAACATTGTATTAATACACGTCCGGGATTGTCCTGACGACGTCCGGCCCGTCCTGCTACCTGCTCAATGGTGTTGAAGGCCCGCTCTGCTGCTCTGAAGTCAGGAAAATTTACAAGCATGTCTGCATTAAGTACGCCAACCATGGATACACCTTCGAAGTCAAGTCCTTTTGTCACCATCTGTGTGCCCACGAGGATATCCTTTCTGTGATCAGAGAAGTCGGCTATGATTGTTTCGTAACTTGACTTGTTGCGTGTCGTATCCAGATCAAGGCGTGCTATCGTCCGGTCAGGAAAAAGGTTACAGATCTCATCCTCGACACGTTCGGTGCCATATCCGATAGTTTCGATTGCCGGTTCCTTGCACTGGGGGCACACTCTGGGCAACTCATGGCTGGTTCCGCAGTAATGACATACGAGCTGATTGATATCCCGATGATATGTGAGGGCCACGTCACAGCGGTTGCATCTTGGTGTCCAGGCACACTGGCGGCAGCGGGCAAGCGGTGAGTATCCCCGTCGTGGCTGGAAGAATATCACCTGGTTGCCGGCTTCGAGTGTATGGCGGGCACGGCTTACGGTTTCCAGAGAGAATGTCCCCGACGTGTTCCTGGCTTTGCGTTCACGTGTCATGTCGATAAGTTCGATTTCAGGCAATGGCGCGTTGTTGTAACGTTTTGTCAGTTTTACCAGTCCGAATTTTCCTTCGCTCGCCTTGTAATATGTCTCGATCGCCGGGGTTGCCGATCCGAGCAGTGTCTTGGCTCCATGCATCGAGGCAAGTACAATAGCGCTGTCACGCGCATTGTAGCGTGGAGCGGGGTCAAACTGTTTGTAGCTCTGCTCGTGCTCTTCGTCAACGATTACCATTCCTAATGAAGCGAACGGCAGGAACAGCGCTGATCTGGCTCCGATCACGACACACGGTTCCGGATCTGCGAGAAGTCTGCGCCATATGTCTACGCGTTCGTTGTCGGTGAATTTAGAGTGATAGATGAGCACGCGGGGGCCGAAGACAGCCTGGAGTCTTTTCGTCAGCTGTGTAGTGAGTGCGATTTCGGGCACAAGGTACAGGGCCTGTCTGCCACGGCGCATCACATCGGCTATCAGATGCTGGTATATCTCTGTCTTGCCCGACGATGTCACGCCATGAAGCAGTGTGATGTCGTGATCTGTCCAGCTGCGGTGTATCCCGTCAAGAGCCTGTGCCTGCGCCTCGCTCAGACGAGGCAGCTCTACCGGTCTGGATCCGTCGTATGCGAACCGGTTTATCTCCTTTTTGTATTGTCGGACGAGTCCCTTCTTCTCCAGCTCCTTAAGTATCGATGTCGTGCATCCGGCGCGTTCCAGTAATGCCGCACGCGATATTTCGGGCCTGATTCCGGTCATGGCGTGTTGCAGTTTTGTCATTTCAATGAGAGCCAGCAGTAGTGTCTCCTGTTTTTTTGCTCCTTTTACCAGTGCGAAAGCCTGGGATATGCCGGTCCTGTCGAATTCCGGCGCCACATATGGCTCGCGTTTTGCCCGGTATCGTTCGACAAGTTTCTCTGATATGATTATTATACCGCGTTCTATCATACGGTTTACTGTTCCCTGTATACCTTTAAGACCGGTTTTCGCTGCAATGGCATCTACAGTCATGGCTCCCTCATGGTCAAGCATATGTTGTATGATAGCTTCACGTTCGCTTATTGTCTCCCCGTTTTCCGTTTCGTAGTCGGGATTGACTTCCACAAATGTCTTACTTTCAATCTTGAGCCCTGCCGGAACCGCGGCTTTGTAAACGTCCCCCGGCGCGCACAGATAGTAATCGGCGAGCCATTCCCATAGTTTGAGCTGTGGGTGACGGAGTATAGGGGTTTCGTCAAGAGTCATGGCGATGTCGCGTATCTCGAATCCGTCAGGAGCCTTGGGCGACAATGATTCCACTATACCGGTGTAAAAGCGTTTGCGACCGAAAGGCACGATAACACGATATCCCACACGGGCCCGGTCGAGCATCTCGGTCGGAACTCGATATGTAAATGTCGCGTTAAGCGGCAACGGTAACAGAACCTGAGCGTATGTCTCCATATCATCTGCAAAAGTACGAAATTCAAATATCATAATCCAGCTCCTGGATGATGTTTAATCGAAATTTTATGATAACAGGTGGATATTCAGATGTGTTAGAATAGTGTCTTGACCGCAGTTTTCTGTGTAAGTTGACTTAATTGTTGCAAAAACTGGTTATGAAACTGTTGTCGGTATTGTGTTAATTTTCTATATTTGCGGTATTATTAAGCTATCAACATAAAAACTATAATTAAATACTCACTTAAATCGAAGTTATGAAAACTAAGATCAATGAAGAATTCAGACAGCGCTTCGGAGCTGAAGGCGTGATGTATGCATCGGCCGGTCGTATTAATCTCATCGGCGAGCATACCGATTATAATGGCGGTTTTGTGTTCCCGGGAGCTATTGACAAGGTCATCATGGCAGAGCTCCGACCCAACGGTACCGACAAGGTTCGCGTTTTCTCGATAGATATTAATGAATATGCCGAGTTCGGACTTAACGAAGAAGACGCTCCGTCCCAGTCTTGGGCCCGCTATATCTTCGGTGTATGCCGTGAGATTCTTAAACGCGGTGGGAAAGTGCAGGGCTTTGATGCCGTATTTGCCGGTAATGTACCCTTAGGCGCCGGCCTGTCTTCGTCAGCCGCCCTTGAGAGCTGCTTCGCATATGCTCTCAATGACATGTTCAACGACAACAGCATAGACAAGTTTGAACTCGCTAAAATCGGGCAATCGACCGAGCACAACTACTGTGGTGTCAACTGTGGTATCATGGACCAGTTCGCATCGGTATTCGGCAAGAAAGACCATCTCATACGTCTCGACTGCCGCTCGCTCGAGTATGAGTATTTTCCATTCAATCCCGATGGTTACAAACTCGTTCTGCTCGACTCGAAAGTCAAACATGAACTTAAAGACTCACCTTACAACAAACGCCGCCAGTCATGTGAGCGTGTCGCTGCCCGTCTCGGTATCGAGACACTTCGCGATGCCACCATGGAGGATCTTGACAAGATAAAGAGCGACATCACTGCCGAGGATTACATGCGCGCACGATTCGTGATCGGCGAGAAGGACCGTGTCCTTGCCGTATGTGACGCTCTTATAAAAGGTGACTATGACACTGTGGGCCGAAAGATGTATGAAACCCACGAAGGTCTGTCAAAAGATTACGAGGTATCGTGTGTCGAACTTGACTACCTCAACGATATCGCAAAGGAATGTGGTGTTACCGGTTCGCGCATAATGGGAGGAGGCTTCGGCGGATGTACCATAAATCTGGTCAGGAACGAACTGTATGACAAGTTCATTGCCACTGCCAAGGCCAAGTTCAACGAGAAATACGGACACGAGCCTGTCGTTATAGATGTTGTTATTTCTGACGGTGCACGTAAATGTGAGTAATTTTTCCTCATCTACAACATCATTGCATTTTGGACTCAATGGATATAAAGAAAAGAAGTGTTATGTCGCCTAAAGGTGACATAACGCTCTACACACTCACCAATGCTTCCGGTGCCAGCGTCACGCTGTCGACACTCGGAGCCGGTATAGTGGCGATATCAGTTCCTGACCGTGCCGGCAGGATGGCCGATGTCGTGCTTGGCTACGAGAATGCCGCCGACTATCTTTTTGACGGACCATGTGCCGGCAAGATTCCCGGCCGCTATGCCAACCGCATAGGCAACGGAACGTTTATTCTTGACGGACAGGAGTATCACCTGTCTCTCAATACCGGAGCACATGCTCTTCACGGTGGCCGCGAAGGATTTCAGAATCAGATATGGGACACCGCATCGGCCGAAGCCGGAAAGGTTGTTTTCACACTATTCAGCCCCGACGGTTATGAGGGATATCCAGGTAATCTTGCCGTCAGGGCCACATACACATGGAATGATGCCTGTGAACTGGAACTGCAGCTTGAGGCCGAGACAGATGCACCTACTGTGGTAAATCTGACCAACCACGTCTACTTCAATCTGTCAGGCCATGGCTCCGGCTCAATGACCGGACACAAGCTGTGGATCAAGGCATCAAACTATCTGCCTACTACAGATTCCCAGATTCCTACCGGAGAACTTGCTCCGGTAGCCGGAACTCCGATGGATTTCACCGAACCCAAAGCCATTGGCCGTCATATGTATGCCCCCTTTGAGGCTCTCAGGATCGGCAAGGGATATGATCACTGCTGGGTTGTCGATGATTACGAACCAGGTAAGATGCAGCATATCGCCACACTGAGCGAAGCATCCTCGGGACGTAGCGTGGAGATTGCCACGACACAGCCCGGCATACAGATCTATGGCGGTAACTGGCTGGAAGGATGTCCCTCAGGTAAGGACGGTGCCGTCTATCACGATTACTCGGCAGTAGCCCTTGAGTGTCAGGGATTTCCAGATGCCCCTAACAAGTCTGCCTTCCCCTCGCCCGTGCTTCGTCCGGGTGAGCAATACAAGCAAACCATCAAATTCACTTTTAAGTAAATATAATGAAACCAACATTATTTGTACTGGCTGCCGGTATGGGTAGCCGTTATGGCGGTCTCAAGCAGCTTGACCCTCTGGGTCCCAATGGTGAGACTATTATGGACTATTCGATTTATGACGCTGTCAAGAGCGGTTTCGGTAAAGTTGTTTTTGTAATCCGTAAGGACTTCGAGCAGGATTTCCGCGAGAAGATTCTGTCAAAATATGAAGGTCATGTTCCTGTTGAGGTCGTGTTTCAGTCGATTGACAAACTCCCCGGGGGATACAAGTGCCCTGACGACCGCACCAAGCCCTGGGGTACCAACCACGCTGTGCTCATGGGTAAAGAAGTGATCAGGGAACCGTTTGCCGTTATTAACGCTGACGATTTTTATGGACGTGATGCCTTTGAGGTCATAGCCAGAGAACTCCAGCGCCCCCGTGACCGTAAGGGTGACTACTGTATGGTAGGATTCCGCGTGGGTAACACCATGACCGAAAACGGCTCGGTTGCCCGTGGTGTCTGCGAGACCAGGGACGGTCTGCTCACTTCAGTTGTTGAGCGTACTGCAATAAGCTATGACGCAGACCATAATATCGTGTTCACCGACGAAAATGGAGTTGAACGGCATCTGGAACCTAACACTCCGGTTTCAATGAACCTGTGGGGATTCACTCCTGACTATTTCGAGTATAGTGACCGCGAGTTCCGTCGTTTCCTTGACAAGGATATCAATACCCCCAAGGCCGAGTTCTTCATTCCATTGTGTATTGATGCGCTTATAAATAATGGTGAAGCTACCGTGAAGGTACTTGATACCACAAGCAAATGGTTTGGTGTTACTTATGCCGCAGACCGCGACGGTGTGGTAGCCAAGTTTGCCGAACTTCACGAGAACGGCACATACCCTGCCAAGCTGTTCTGATGGATTGTCTGACAGTGTATTGAAATTTATTTAATTTATAAATATGGTGTTATGATGATTCTGTAGGACTTCGTGACACCATATTTCTGTTTGTATGAAATCATTATATATTTTGTTATGAAAAACAGGTATGTTATTGCCTCCGTGATGATCGTATCTCTGGTGGCCGGATCTTCATGCTCGGGGCCCGGACCGGGTAGTAGCGAAGGCTATATGTCAGATGTTGATTTTATTCCTGTCCAGATGGAAGGTTCGGCCAAAGTAAGTCTGTGGTCTCCCAAAACAGGTGTGGTTGCCGAAAATGAGCTGGACGACTGGTGTACCGTCGTTACGGATGGTGTTTCCAGTGCGACATCCTGGAACACGGGTAGTACAAAGCTTTTCACCTTTGATGGAAAGAATATTGAAATTGTGCCGGGCTGTGATAACCTGGCCGTTGCGGGCCGTTATTCGGACGGACTTATTCCGGTTGTAAAAAAGAATGGCCGCATCAGTGTTGTTGACAAAAAAGGTGACGTCAGATTTGAAGCAGGTCCGGTTGACTATAGTGAAATTATCATATCCAGTCCGGGATATTGCGACGGTCTGCTACGTGTTAAAAACGATAAGGACAAAGTGGGTTATCTTGACAGGAACGGTAATGTCGCAATTGAACTCCGGTATACCGACGGAAGTGACTTTAACGAGGGGTATGCTGCCGTATTGGAATCTGACGGTGACCGTTATAGCGGCTGGAATATAATTGATGCGCAGGGAAATGTCGTAACCCGTGTTCCTGACGGCATGTGGGTTAACAGTAAGTGCATAGGAGGCCGGTTCCTCTGTCTTACTGAGAATTTACCTGTATTCATTGACAAAAGCGGGAATAAGACTGCAGTGGCACCGAATATGTTTAATGTGATAAATTTCAATAAGTCGGTGTATGTGGCCACAAATATCGAGAGTCTGTCAATGGGCGCATATGATTTTGAAGGCAGACAGGTAGTTCCGTGTGAGTATAGTCAGCTTGAAATTATGAAAGACGGCGGGTTTGTCGGTGTCAGGGATAACAGAATGTATATTATCGATGCCGATGGTAAGGTATGTAAAACGGTTGACGGACCTGTATTCATTCAGTATCTGGGGCATCTCGGAATAAGCGCGTCAAACTCCGACGGTTCTAATCATTTTTATGATAATAAGGGAGATATGATTGAAAATGCTAATTTTGCATTTACCTCGGTCGTACCAGATAACGGTAACTTACATAGTCACTATTTTAATCAGGATGGACTTGAAGATTTTCTTGTCGGACTGATACACAAGGATGCCGTCGGAAAGTATAAGTTCGGTTCAGGAAATGATATTTTCCAGCGTGAACCTACTGAGGCCGACACCCGTACTCAGCTCTATACTGTAAAAAATGCTTTCCCTGAAAGTGGCTTTGATGTTACCGTGACATATGCTTTCCTTAGTCCTGTTGCCTGTGCCGATGGCAATGGCGGATATGAATGGAACAAAACAGCCTTTCTTGATTGTGCTGAAGTTCATATGCCGCTGTCATGTGACATTACCCCCGATTGGCTGCGTGAACTGTCTCATGCCATATCGGAGAAAAGTAATAAGAGAATTCATGATTTTAAATACAATGACATGCTGAAACGCAGTACGCCATGGGGTGGTTATGAATATCTTTCGCTTGGGTCATTTGGTAAGACGGTATCATATCATGCTTTCCCCCAGTATGGTATTCTTCAGCTGTTTATAGGTAATAATAGTTATGTAAGTGAATTTTCCGATAAATTTATTTTTGCATCTAATCGTTCTGTTAAAGTTCCTGAAGTGGATGTCCGGTTTCATGATGAGATGGGGTCTTTCCCGATATCTGTACCCGAGGAAGGTGATTGCGAGGGGGAGTATGACGAGTTCATACCCGATGACTATGATTTCGGGCAGTCAGAAATGTAAATGACTCTATGCGTCAATATCCCTGATATCGGGGTAGCATGGCACATATAATATATCCCCGCATGGATTCTGTTCTGATATTCATGCGGGGATATGTATTTGTTAATCAGTCTTATGCTACAGGCATTGCGAACTTAGCCACTCTATTTCGGCTACCCATTGCGTCGGGTCCGGTGTTTCGAGTATTATCGGGATGTTATCCATCCGGGAGTCAGCCATAAGTCGGGAGAAGAATTCGGGTCCCATGACTCCTTTGCCTATCTGTTCGTGACGGTCTACACGGCTTCCGAGCCCTTTTTTTGAGTCGTTAAGATGTATTCCGGACAGATATCCGAACCCTATCGTGCGGTCAAATTCAGCCCATGTCTTTTCATAGCCTTCAGGTGATATCATGTCATAACCGGCGGCATATGTATGGCATGTGTCAATACATACTCCTACACGAGACTTATCTTCTACGTGATCTATTATCGTAGCGAGCTGATCGAAACTATATCCTAAATTTGACCCTTGTCCGGCAGTGCTTTCTATGACAGCTTTCACTCCCGATGTAGCTTCGAGAGTAATGTTTATAGAATCGGCTATCAGTTTCAGGCAATCCTCGACCGATATGGCATTGAGATGTGATCCGGGATGAAAATTCAACATGGTAAGTCCTAACTGACTGCAGCGGTTTATCTCATCAAGAAATGCTTTGCGGGACATTTCAAGTTTGGCACTATCCGGAGCCCCGAGATTAATCAGGAAACTATCGTGCGGCAGAATGAGATCAGGTGTGTAGCCATATTTCACACAGTTGGATTTAAAACGCTCAGCTTCCTCTTCTCTGATGGGAGCTGATGTCCACCGTGAAGGATTACGGGTAAACAGCGCAAACGATTTTGCTCCGATCTCATGAGCCCTGACGGGTGAATTGCCTACTCCCCCCTCGACCGATACATGTGCTCCTATATATTTCATATTATCTGTTTTCTATGTAAACTATCAATAACAAAGTTAGTTATTTGCCGTGACAATATATTGTCACCTATTTTATAAATATTGTTAAATGATGGTATATGATACTATAATTGTGGCTAAAAAGATGTAATTCGACCGATTAATAATTAATTTTGTGTAAAATATCTGATGACATTATGAGCCAGTTCAAATTATACGGATTAATCGGGTTTCCTTTGGGACACTCTTTTTCTCAGCAGTATTTCAATACAAAGTTCGAGTCAGAGAACATCAATGCCGAGTACCGTAACTTCGAGTTACCTGACATAGGTGATCTTATGGAGCTTATCAGCGAATATCCGTTTCTTTCGGGTCTTAATGTTACTATACCCTATAAGGAGTCGGTCATTCCCTATATGGATGCCATGGACCCTGTAGCCAGGGAGGTGGGGGCTGTAAATGTCATAAAATTCTCCCGTAAGGGCAGTGATCTGCGTTTCACCGGTTATAATACTGACGTCATAGGCTTTACCGACTCGATCAGGCCGTTGCTCACACGTGATCACCTCCGTGCGCTCGTGCTTGGGTCGGGCGGAGCCTCGAAGGCCGTCGTCTATTCATTGTGGCAGCTCGGGATCGAGCCTGTGGTTGTCTCCCGTACGCCTCGAGACGGAGTGATAACCTATGGGGATCTTACTCCTGAAGTCATGGCTTCCCATACGGTTATTGTCAATACAACCCCTCTGGGTATGTATCCCGAAATTGACCGTTGCCCTGATATTCCTTACGATCTGCTCACTACGGAACATCTCTGTTACGACCTGCTGTATAATCCCGACGAGACTCTGTTTATGAGACGTGCCGCACGTTATGGCGCCAGGACCAAGAACGGTCTCGAAATGCTCATGTTGCAGGCTTTCGCGTCGTGGGATATCTGGAACGCCCGCTGAGTTATGTTCCGTTGCTGCCGCTGCTGATGGCGCTTGTTGTCGGCATTGCGGTTTCCCGCTGGGCAGGCGGGGATGTATGGATATGGATCGGCATCTCCCTGTTGCTGGCACTGGGCGTGTTGCAGATAAGGCACCGCTATCTCTCTGTCCTGTTTCTGGGCGTAGCCGTCGGTTCGCTTTGCGGTCTGGTCGATACATCTCTCAATGCCTCTGCAGCTCCGGTATCCGGTACTCACCATGCTCACGGAGTTGTCCGGAAAGTGACTCAGCGCGTTATGTCCGGTTTGCTGGTAGTTGATCTGCAGGGGAGTTATTCCGGTAATTGCTGTCTTGCGGTGTATGATGATTCCCCGGAAATCGGCATCGGTGACAGGATTGATTTTGTTGCTGAGTTCAGGCCGCTCTCCGTACCGCGTGATGTTGATGGCGACATCGATCTTTCACATTATTACTATCTTAACCATATCGGCTCGAGAGCCGTGGCTGTCCGGGATTCTATTATGGTGACCGGTACCGATGATAGCTTTTTTATGAGACTTCACCGGTATCGCGAGAGACTCGTTGATCATATTACATGTTCGGGACTGTCCGACGCTTCACAGTCTTTTCTCGCAGCTTTGATTCTTGGTGACGACTCGTTGCTTGATTCTGAGGTCAGGCCGCAGTTTGCCGCAACAGGCCTGGCTCATGTACTTGCTCTCAGCGGCATGCATGTGGCTGTTATAGTAGCCATGCTGTCGGTTGTACTTTTTCCTTTGTCTTTCTTAGGATTGCGCCGTGTCCGCTGGATCGCGGTTATTGTCCTGCTATGGATATATGCCATAGTCACAGGTCTCCCTCCAACGGTTCTCCGTGCTGTGATAATGTTTACAATGGTGTTGACAGCCAAATGTATATACCGATTCAATGTGTCGGCAAACGCGCTATGTTTCTCGGCTATAATAATTCTTGTGTTTATGCCGCGTCAGCTTTTCGCACCTGGATTCCAGCTTTCGTTCATGGCTGTGTTTGCAATGGCAGTCATTCCTGCAACGTTGCCTAAGATGGTGATTGATAGCCGTCTGCTACGATGGATTTACGATTATATTGTTTTTACGGTGTCGGCTTCGCTGGGTACGATGCTTCTGGCCGCATACTATTTCCATCAGGTACCTCTGGCATTCCTGTTCACCAATCTTCCGGTTTCCGTTCTGTTGCCGTTTATCCTGACAGGTGGTATCGTCATACTTTTGCTGTCGTTGTGTGGTTTGTCCTGGGGATTTTTTGACGGTATTGTTGACTTTATATGCCGTGTTGTTTTCGGATTTATCGACTGGGTTTCCGGTCTGCCGGGAGTCTCTGTAACAGATTTATGGCTGCCGGCCTGGAGTGTGTGGGCCGGATATGCCGCTATAGCTGTGCTGGTAGCGGCGTTATGTTATCGCCGTTATACTCTTGCTGTGTCGGGTGTGTCACTGGCTGTTATGACAGTCTCTCTGGTGTCGTTGTCTGTCGGTGTTGCCGATGATGATGTGCTCTTTGTGGGGCGTAACGGTGGTGCCACCAATATAATCTATACTCACGGATGCCGGGCTTATATGGTCACTTCCGCACCGGCAGTTTTCTGCCGTCGTGAGGCTGAGCGTTCCATGATACGTTACTCAGATTTCATGATGGAGCATGGTGTCGATTCAATTCATTCTCTTAACGGTTCTTCTCCATGCATGAATACATTGGTCACGTTTGCCAGCAAACGTATCGCTATGATCAACAGTGATATCCTTCCTGCGAATACTGACAGTGTCGATTATATGATAGTATGTCGGGGATTCCATGGAGATATCCTTGATCTTATAGATGTGATGGCTTGTGATACGGTTCTTCTCGGGACCGATCTCAACGGTATACGTCGACGTCGGTATCTTGAGGAACTGCATGATTATTCGATCCCATGCCGTTCATTGTCGGGTGATTACGGTCTCGTATTGCGTAACAGGCGGTAGCCGTGTGTGAAGTAAGGCCGCCGGTAGTCTCCTGGCTTTATGATATCGTTGTTGAATATCACTATGTCTATGTCCAGAGGTACCCGTCCGGCCGTTTTGTCGGCAGGTGTGCGGCCGGCATCTTTTTCGGCCTGTTTGAAATGGGCGAGCGTCTCCCCGTAGTCCATTACGGTTTCTATCACCGCCACTATGTTGAGGTAGGGACGCTCGTTGTCATTGTCGTCAGGATCCATGTAGGGTGGGGTGGACTCTATGACATTCACACATAGAGATTCAAGAACTTTCGGTAGAATATCCTCCTTGCCGTCTACATTACTGCCAATCGATATCACTCCGTAGTTCATGGTTATATTCCTTTCATCGACAGAGATATGCGGTTACGGTTGAGGTCTACGTCCATGACTTTTACCCTGACGTGCTGTCCCAGTCTGACTGCCTGTGACGGGTGGCTTATATAGCGGTCGCTGAGCATGGACAGGTGAACGAGGCCGCTATGGTGTATACCTAAGTCGACAAAGGCTCCGAATGCGGTTATGTTATTGACCACTCCCGGAAGAATCATACCTGCTTTCAGATCGCTTATGTCGCTGATAGTGTCGTCAAATTCTATTCCGCGAGCCTCTCCGCGCGGGTCACGTCCCGGCTTTGACAGTTCACCCATTATGTCGGTGAGGGTCGGTAGTCCGGTATTTTCGGTGACATAGCGCCTGAGATCGGTCTTTTCGCGAAGTTCGGGCGATTTTATAAGTTCGGCTACACTGCATCCCCTGTCTTTGGCCATGAGTTCAACTATATGATAGCTTTCCGGATGTACCGCGGTGTTGTCGAGCGGATTGTCCGACTCAGGCAGTCGCAGGAAGCCCGCGGCCAGTGTATATGCTTTCTTTCCTAATCGAGGTACATTCATCAGGTCGGCACGCGATTTGAACGGACCGTTCGCACTTCTGTAGTCAACGATGGCTTCCGCCAGCTTAGGCCCTATTCCCGAGATATATGACAGCAGTTCGGCCGACGCTGTGTTCAGGTTGATGCCGACCGAGTTCACACAACTCTCGACGGTGTGGTCGAGCGATGCTTTAAGTGCTGACTGGTCGACATCATGCTGGTATTGTCCGACACCTATGGATTTCGGATCGATTTTAACCAGTTCGGCCATGGGGTCAATCAGTCGGCGTGCTATCGAGACCGCTCCGCGCACGGTGACATCCTCATCGGGAAACTCGCGTCGCGCAGCCTCTGAAGCCGAGTAAACCGATGCCCCGGCTTCGTTCACGACATGTATGGCGGGAACTGTTTCTCCCCATCTTATTCCTTTGAAGAATCTTTCTGTCTCGCGTGATGCTGTACCGTTACCTATTGAGATAGCTTCTATCTTGTATCTGTCCACGAGTTGTTTCACAATGCGTGCGGCTCCGTCAGTATCGTTGCGTGGGGCCGTCGGATATATTACTGTGTGATGATTCAGATTTCCCTGGGCATCGAGGCATACTACTTTACAGCCTGTCCTGAAACCGGGGTCTATACCCATCACGCGTTTATGTCCCAGCGGAGCGGCCATCAGCAGTTGCCTGAGATTATCGCTGAAAATGTCGATAGCCTCTTTGTCGGCCCGCTCCTTGGCGTCGGATGCTCTTTCGTTTTCGATAGACGGCTTGAGCAGACGTTTGTAGCTGTCAATTATGGCATCGGCTACGATATCGGCGGCCTGAGGTTGTATTCTGTTGAGAAATATGCGGTTGAGTCTGTCTATGGCGCTGTCTCGGTCAACATCTATCGAGATGCGGAGCACTCCGTCTTCCTCAGCACGTCTCATGGCGAGATAGCGGTGTGAAGGACAACGCCTCAGATCTCCCGAATAGCTGTGGTAGTCGCGATACTGAAGGTCGTCCTCTTTGCCTTTTATAAGAGTGGCGCTTATTGTTGCCGTGCGTTCGAAAAGATTACGCACCTGCCGCCGTGCCGCCTCGCTTTCGCTTACCCACTCGGCAATGATATCCCTGGCACCCTCAAGGGCCTGTGTGATATCGGTTACCTCTCCTTTGACAAACCGTCGGGCCGCTTCGGCCGGGGTGGTGTCAAGACCGCGGCCCATCAGTATTCTTGCCAGCGGCTCGAGGCCCCGTTCACGTGCTGTGGTGGCACGGGTGCGGCGTCTGGGTCTGTACGGAAGGTATATATCCTCGAGCTGTGACATTGTGGACGCTTCGTCTATACGGCGCCGCAGATCGTCGGTCATCCTGCCCGATTCCTCGATTGTTGTCACTATGGTTTCCTTACGCTTCTGCAGTTCTGTGAGCCGTATGTTCAGTTGCTGTATCTCAAAGAGCTGCATATCGTCGAGCGATCCGGTCGCTTCCTTGCGGTATCGGCTTATGAATGGGATTGTGGCTCCGTCGGACATCAGTTCGAGCGCAGTGGTCACTCCCCTTACGGGCAGTCCGGTCGTTGATGCTATTGTAGCGGCTATGTTCATGATTATCAGTCGGCTGTCGGCTTTAATGTGATAAGTGTGATCTCGGGAGTGGCTCCAAGTCTCATGGGCATTCCTACTGTACCGGCGCCGCGGTTGACGTTGAGTGTATGTCCCAGAGTGTCGGTATACACTCCCCATGGGGTCTTGTAGCGTATAGATGACGGGGTAACCCCTGCTACCTGTATCTGCATGGCGTGAGTATGTCCCGAAAGGGTAAGGTCTATGTTAGTATCGCGGTTGTTTTCGATACTTTTAGTCCAGTGGGCCGGGTTGTGGGTGAGCAGTATCTTCGGCATGCTGTCGCCTGTGTCGGGGTAAGCTTTGGCAAGGTCTCCGTAGGTGGAGAATGGAGGCTCTCCGATGTTTTCTACTCCGATCAGGGCTATGCTGTCGTTGCCGCGCGTAAGGTATACGGTTTCGTTTAGCAGGAGCCTGTGGCCGGTGAGGCCGTATAGACGTCTGAGATTTCTGCGGTCGGCCATGTGATCCTTTTCGTCGGGCCATTTGCAATAGTCTCCGTAGTCGTGATTTCCCAGGATCGCATATACACCGTCACGTGCCCGCAGCCGACCGAAAGCTGATACCATCGGTTCGAACTCGTCTGAGCGGCGGTTGACGATATCGCCGGTGAACACAATGAGGTCCGGATCCAGCGTATTGATTCGGTCTGTGAGTCTTGACATAAATGTTGTGTCGGTGCCCCATGTACCGGTGTGCAGATCGCTTATCTGTACGATCCTGTATCCGTCAAATGCCTGCGGCCATCTCTGGCTTATGACCTGAATGTCGGTGACGGCTATCCTGTTGCGGTTGATAAGAGCTCCCCACCACATTACAAGAAATGTACCCAGAGCCAGTACCACCCCTGCTGCTGACAGCCATCCGGGGCGTTTCAGTCCTATTATCACCGGAATATGTGCTATCCAGTCGGTGACGCAGAATACCAGTTTGGACAGCAACAGGGTAATGAAGATGAATATAAGCCACATGTCAGCTACCAGCACACTGTTCCCGCCGCTCTGGCGCGGAAGTGCTGTGGCGGTGATGAGTATGCCGTATCCTAAGACGGCAATCACGTCGTATATCTTGACCGTCAGATGATTATGCCATGGCAGACGTTTCCTTGCCACCCGGTGGATATAAAGGTCGATAAGGATACATAGCGCCAGACCGGTCAACGCTGCGATGATGTTGAATTTCATGCCGCGGGTTACTGCTCGGCAGCAAGCTTGTTGCGCAACGGGTTTGCATACATCATGTGTATCATGTCGGCCATGAAACTCCGTTCCACGTCATTGACGTCGGTGAGTTCAACCTTGTCGAGCTGTCCGTTGAGGTAGCTGTCAAATTTCCGTATATCATCCTCTGTGTAACGGTCGGCGAACCGGTCGGTTTTCTCCACGCGGTCGTAGGCTATGTAGTTGCAGGGGAATATGTGATATCCACGGTGTATCATGTTATCGATTGTGGTGGCAACGGCATGTATGCATTCCTGACGGTCGGCGTCGGTATTGATTGATGCAAGCCGGCTGTTGATGCATTCTCCGGCGGTAAATACCACTCTGCCTTTGTAACCGAGAATACCGGTCTCCATGTTGAACAGATCGTCACGCTGGCTCTTGTGGAAGTCGGGATTGCGACGTTTCTGCAGATACTCGGTGGCTTTCAGATAATCACATGGGTCGTACTCATAGGAAATAGATACAGGGGTGATGTTCAGCGTTCTTATATTTTCTATTGGTGTTCCGCCTCCACCGAGAGTGAGCATCTTGATAAGACTCTCCTGAGTAAGGTCGTTGGAGTCTTTTGCCCGTCCCTCCCTCTGTGCTATCCATGTCGATTCATGTTTGGTCCCGATGCAGTAGTGCATGTATCCCGACAGTTGCCGGGCTGCTTCCAATGCCTGGGTTACACGGAGATTACGTTTTACGATGAAACTTTTGTTCAGTTTCACCAGATCTTCAATCCAGTTGTATATGAGCAGGTTGTTCCCTAATGCTACTTCGCTCGTGTGGTGCCTGGAGCGTACCAGACACAGGTTGAGGAACGACGCGTCGAGCACGATGTCCCGGTGGTTGGTGATATATGTGCGGGAAGTCTCTGCGTCAAGTTTCTCAAAGCCCACACCGGTCAGTCCTGCTGTCGTCTTCATTACAAGCATCTCCAGAAACGGGACCATGACAGAACGCTGGAAGTCATGCTTGGTAGTCACCTTCAGCAACCCGTCTGTAAACTCCGGATAGTTGACGTCAGGCATCACATAACGCACAGCGTGCTCAAAGCCCGGTTCCCTGACCAGTTCTTGCATTTTAGCTTCAAATTCATGGTCTTCATACGGGGCTATATCTTTATATTCTTCGGGTATCATTTTTGCTTAATCAGTTCAATAATTCGGAACATTGCTACAAAATTATTCTTTTGCAATCCAACTCTAAAATTTTTCTGTCACAAAAAAGCATTCCTTTACTTATTTTAACCTATCTTTGTGTCGATAATCAGGGATTTTGCACACTGTTTTTATTCGTGTGCAGTTCTGTAGATAAATTCCGGACAATCATTATAACTCAGTTATCGCCGATGCCTGTAATTCATATAACTTCTCTTGCCGAGCCCGGGCTGGAATACTATACTTCGCTCACGGAGGCTCAGTTACGTAACCGTCTTGATCCGGAAAACGGCATATTCATCGCCGAGAGTCCGAAGGTTATCATGGTGGCCGTAGAGGCAGGTTACTCTCCGTTGTCTATGTTGTGTGAGGAGCGGCATATCACTGGGGACGCAGCTTTTGTAACGGAGCGGTTCCCCGGGATACCGGTCTATACCGGTGACAGGGAGACTCTTGCGCGTATCACCGGGTATACGTTGACGCGTGGTGTGTTGTGTGCTATGAGACGCCGTCGCCTGCCGTCGGTTGAGGAATTGTGTGACGGCGCTTCCCGTGTGGCTGTGATAGACGGAGTTGTGGATACCACTAATATCGGGGCCATATTCCGTTCGGCGGCCGCTATCGGTATCGATGCCATTCTGTTGACCCCTGCTTCGTGTGATCCGCTTAACCGCCGTGCCGTACGCGTGTCTATGGGTACCATATTCCAGGTGCCGTGGACATGGCTTGACCGTCCTGTCGCCGCTCTGGGTGGTCTTGGTCTGAAAACCGTCGCTATGGCTTTGAGTGACAATTCGGTGCCGGTTGATGATCCTGCACTGTGTGCCGAGCCGCGTCTCGCTGTTGTCCTCGGTACAGAAGGAGACGGACTGTCACGTGAGGTAATCGAAGGTTGCGATTATGTGGCCCGCATTCCCATGGCTCATGGCGTGGATTCTCTCAACGTGGCCGCCGCCTCTGCGGTAGCATTCTGGCAACTGCGTCTCAGGTCGTCAGGTAATCATGGTATACATGACGCGGATATTTCGGGGCGGCTGGTCTGAACGGTATTGTTGATGCTGTCGTTCAGATGTTGCAGTTCCTGTTTCATCCGGGTGATGGCCGGAGATCCGATTTTCGGTTTCATGCTTATCGTAATGTCGTATATCTCCCTGAACCTGGCGTGGTCAAAACTTGCCGGGTCGGCATACAGACGTGCCAGCAGATAGTACGGATACAATCGGCCGGGCAACCGGTTGACCGATCGTCTGAAATAATGCCCGGCCATCACGGGATTGCCCATGTCCTGATGGTTGCGTCCTATCAGGTTGAGAAACATCGGGTCTGAGCTGATCTTCTCTCCCTGTTCCAGCACTCTGTTTGATTTATCGTATTTCCCATTCTGACGCAGGGCCTTACCGTAGTCGAACAGAAACCGCGGATTCCATTTCAGTTCATTCATGAGCGAATCCAGATATATTTCATCGCTGTCGGTCAGCCGGTACTGATATGTGTACCTGATCCTGTCCCATCGGTCATTCTGTCTGTGTCGGTCTGTCATATTGGATATGACGGCTCCCGAGCATAGCATGACGATGCCTGCCGACAGTATGACGAGAACGGTGTTAAGCTTTCGTATCGGGATTATCGACAGGATTATCAAAATGGATAATGTTGCTGTAAACTCCGGAAACTGAAGAGGGTATGACGACAGGCATACAATGGTAAAGGCTATTAATGAGCCGACTATTCCATGCTTGTCTGATTTATGGGCGCAGTAGGATGCTAAGCCTATGATCACTATGAATGCCGTCAGAGAGAAGAGGCCGAATGCGATGCCGATCTGCAGGAATTCATTGAAAGCATACTCCGGCGAGCCGGCGACTGTAGTAAAGATGCTGTCGGGATATGATGCAAAATAATCTTCCTGGGCTGAGCCGAGTTCTCCGGCAACATTATCCCATCCGACTCCCGAAACGGGATTCCTGCCCATCGCGGCCAGACCGTTGCGCCATATCAGCAGACGTCCGAGTGCCGAATAGGGTTTTATGTATATTATGAGGAGTATAAGTGCCAGGGATACAGTTGTAATGTATACTGCTGATTTCTTTGACGGTCGGGGTATTCGTCGGTATGCCGTCAGTACATATATACAGCCTGTGATGGCGGCCAGCCAGCCTGTGCGTCCCATCAGGACGGGCAGAAGAGCGATCGACATAGTGAGGTAGCTGATAGATATCCAGTATGAGACGTTATCTCTTTTGTTTGAAATTAAAGATAAGGCCGGAGGCATCAGTATAGCGAGGAATCCGCAGTATGGACCCGGATTATAGAATGTTCCTGTCGCAGGATACAGAGAGTGCCCGCTGACGGTTATCCCCATAAGCTGTCCCCATCCTAAAAGACATTCCCACAGGCCGAAAAGTATCAGCAGGCAAAGTATGATCATGAAAGCCAGGTCACGGTCCGCCTTTACATTTGTTTTCATGGTTCCTCTCAATTGTCCTGATGAGTTAATCAGATAAATTCATTTTATCTGCAAAAATATAAATCATTTTATGAAAATAATATTTTTTAAGATAATTAGTGTAATGAATATTGTTACCACCACTGCTGTCGGCCATCGCCGTCGATCATGAATATTCGTTCGTCCTTACCCTTTGTCAGGTCGCGCAGTAACAGCAGGGCCCCGCGGGGTACGTTGTCGTAAGTCAGCGAGACCCCGCCGGCTGTTTTTTGACCTAATGACCGCCAGTTCCCGTCATGCCAGTGATATAGCTCGTATAGGTCTCCGACCTCGACTGTGTTTCCGTCACCACGTCCGTAGAATATGATCTTTGAGATCTTTACCGGTTTGCCGAAGTCCAGTCCGGCCCAGTCTCCGTTGGGGTCAGGGGAGTTGAAAGATGTCAGTAAATCACCGTCAAACAGATTCTCACGTGTCATGCCCTCGTAGACCGTGCGATGTCCCTCGGTCCCGATGACTTTGCCCGACAGTTTTCTGCCGGTGTGATCATAGAATATGACCTCTCCCATGTTGCAGTGTGCGTTTCGGTGACGCTGGATATATCTCCAGTATCGGAATGCAGGCAATGTGTCAGGCAGAATGACTTCATGACCGACAGCCTTGCCGTCGGTGATTCTGTGTATGAGAGTAGGATTGGTGAAACCGGGAGAACCGGAAGCCTCGAACTCTCCGTCATTTATAAGCCGTGCATATTTGTGTACATATTCTATGACCGGGTATTTACGATATAGCGTGACTGTCTCGGTTTTATGTGGATCGGACTCGATATAGTTCACCTTGCCTTCATTGTCAAGTACAAACGGGCAGGAGACAGGACATATGGTACCGTCCTGATTATAGCTGATGACCATATACATTATGTTAAGTCCGGCTTTGGCAAACGAAACCTTGCTGTTGTCATGATATGAGAAGTCTACGGGAGTCCATGAATTGTCTCCATATACGGCAAGGTAGACATATCCTTTTGTCTTGTAGCCGGTCTCGACCGAGATATCGGCCGTGGCTATATATTCGTCGGTCACATCCTTCAGGAACAGATTCCTGAAAAAGTCAGGCACATACTCTCCCGACCGGTTGAGACGTGTCAGCTCCCGGTTCCGTGCGTATGTCACGCGATACATCTTGGCCAGTTTCTCGTCGGCATGATGTGTTTTGTCTGGACCTGTCGACAGTCCGCTGAAGATGATGCTTTTCCCTGTCGGTGCGATGATTGCGTTGGCACGATGTCCAAGCGAGCGGTAAGCCCAGTGGGGATTGACCTCGATTGATGTCGGGATTCCGGCGCTTCTGAACAGAACAGCCGATATGTAGGCGTAGTCGTCGCATGTTCCGAATGGTATGCGGCATCTTGTAGGTATACGGTAGACAGGACATTCGATTGCATTCCAGCTGAACGGTTTTATTATCTCGCCGAGATTACGGTTCATGACAACAGCGGCGCTGTATGACGAGTTGCGGAACATGTCGCAGTATTCCAGTTCATACAGACTGTCGGTATGAAAGTGTCTGAAGTCTTGGCGCCATGAGTCCAACGGCTGCAGGTCAAGGACCTTGTATGGTAGCAGATATTCACGGAACTGATTCTGTGTCAGATGCCTTGCCCACCTGCCATTGCGCCATTGATCGAACGCTTCGTCAATATTGCGTATCAGAAAATCGGCCTTTATGATTTTCACATCCTGAACGATTGCCGCTTTCCGGATATTCAGTTTTCGGGCAATGGCATTTATTGTGTCGGCTATGGTCTGGCGTTTTGCCCCCTCGAGCCGGTCCAAAGCCATGTCTACTTCATCATAGTATCTGTTGACCAGTGCAGTGTCGGCATAGGAATAGTGCCCCGGCATATTGGATATCAGAAATTCGGCGGCTGCAAGTTTTTCGGCATCATCGGCATAATGCTTTAAGACCCGTTCGAGTTCAGCGCGGTTCTCCCCGGCTTGCCGCAGAGCCATCTCAACCGAAGCCTCAGTTTCATTGCATCCTGATAACAATATGAGAATGAGCAGATTTATTGATATTGAAAATGCAACTTTCATGTTATCGATTGATTTAAATGATCCCGCGTTATTATTTTTTTTGATTGTTCCTGTCTTTTGATGAGCAACATAAATCTTGTAATTAAAGGCAATTAGCATAAAAGCTAATTGCCTTAGTATGGCTTTTCGACATTTTGATAGTCTTGTTCTACCTGAAGTGATGAAAGAAGAGAACTGGATTGGACTCCTCGGTTAATCCTTTATCCCGGAACTCTGTCGATCCCCTTTCATCCTCGCTCGACAGCACCATGTCGGCATTGACCCTTGATACATAATAGTCCTTATATATCGTCAATGGTAAAGTATATAGATATGGAAATTTTTTATGTTCGTTGAAGCCTACACGAAACAGTTTTCCGGTGTTGGCAGGATCTGTCTTGTCAAATTTATAGATATAATTCAAGTACGCAACTTTTACAAAAAAACTTGTCAACTGGTATATGTTATTACCCTTTTCACATAAAGGTTCCAAATGAGTCACCACATCGCTGTTTCTTGTAAGATCACTCAGTTGCCAACATGGTAACGAGAGATCGAAATCAGATAGTTTTTTTTCAGTCTTGAAATCATATGTCCATAATTTTTCAATCGTACAGTTTTTGCTGTCAATACAGTAGACCGATGTATCAAATTGTCGGGTTACAAGCAATTGTCCATTTCCCTTATTACATAAGAATGGAGTCCTAAAGCTTATATAACTTCCGAATTTATCAAAATCCATCAGCTGGCATGTGATTTCTCTATCAACAACATTATACTTGGCAAATTCTTTCCATGTTTTATTACTGGTTTCGGATGCAAGCCATATATTGTCACCATCAATCTCCATATAATAATATGGGTCATTTAATTCATATGAACCTATGTATTCACCGGCAAATGTATATCGCTGTATGCCATTTCTAACAGGGGTTAACAGTAACACTTCATTTCCCATCAATTTGACATCATGTATAGATGTGTATTCTTCAGGTCCCTGACCAAATTTGTCAAATGACGAAACAAATGATCCATCGCGATTAAAAACAATGATTTTTGAATCGCTTTTTATTAGAATATGCCGGTCATCAATATCTATCTTCTGTATCATTGACAGCAGTGATTCGTCGGTAGTCTCAAGAATAGTATAGTCGTATGAATCAAATATCTCGTCGGCCGAGCACAAATCATCATTGGGGTCGATTTCAACAATAAACTGTCCCTTGTTGACCTCGCTTCTGCACGCGCACAACGACAATATGCACATTGAAGCAATTATTAGATTGCAAATATTCTGAATCATATAAATTTAGTTGGTTTTACCAAAAAGCATTTCATAAATTGTCTCGCATCCAAGACGTTGGCATGTTGAATCACCTCCAGAACGGCATTCATTACCTACTGCATACAATTCACCATTAACTTTTCCTTTAACAATTTTAATACCTATAACCTTTACAGCCATTTCAGCGGAGATACTAACACCACATACAATCTCATCTCTAAAATAGCTACATTCCATAATACCTCCAGTTCCGGCCATTTCGCTATTGGACAAGGCTTCAATATTTGCCATTGTTAAATCATCAATATCTGTGGAACCGATTCTATTATAACCGATAATACCGATAGATACTAAAACTGCAAATAGAGTACAAATAACATAAAATTTTTTTGTCATGATAAATAGAATTTAAGGGATTAATAATATTTATTGTTTACATTGTATTAAATTTATATATATTTCTCCAATTGATTTATTTGATATAGGATCACCAATGGCCAGTATTTTTAAATTCCTATCAAGCAAAAACGTATTTACATAAGAGTTTGTCGGAAATTTATTTAAATCACGTATTATGTTATTATAATCAATAGTTACAGGATGGTTATAGTGGTTGCTTTTCAGTGTACGTTTTATAGAAATATCTTCTTTGGGCGCCAATACCGTCAATATGTCATACGATAAACTTTGTACAGTATCCAATTTATACAGGAAACGGTTCCATTCATCTAATTTCATCTGACAAGATGTACATCTCGAACTTTCAAGATATCGTATAATAATGTAATTATTATGATTTATGTTTATAGTATCACCAGTTAGATAATCCTCCATATATGATGGTAATACAACAGTACGTCCTTGCCAATAGCTTACCAGTTCGGAAATTTCATTTTTGGAAGATGTATAATACCATACCACTAGTGTCTCTTAAAATTAGTTAAAATTAAAATTTTATTGTCTGATTAAGCG
>CAJUBL010000049.1 GCA_910584665.1 uncultured Muribaculaceae bacterium
GTTCTTTGAAGGTTACGCAACGCGCAGAAGGATGATGCAGTAGATAACTAACTAAATCGTAACCTATTACTATCATGAGCTATTAACCTACGCTCAGTTCCAATAAATTACACTCTTTTCGTAACTTCATGATTACAAAGATACATAATGAATCTCGTTTTTTCCGTATATTTGACTCACATAATTGCCTCCGGTACCGCGCACCGGCCTTGCGGCCGACGATCGCTATTATGTTTCATCGAATATTCTTCATATATTTGACCTCGTCTTATATACTCACGCTCGGAAAAGTACAAGCAGGCTTGCTCTTTTCTCTCGACTTCTCCGTATATTTGCGAAAACAAAATCATAACTGATATGGACGATATTGAGAAAATAGTCCCCGACTGGGCATTCAGGATAAACTGTGCGGTGACGGTAACCGATGCAGACTGCAATATTATATACATGAACGAGCGGTCACGCGAGACGTTTGCCGCCCGGGGCGGTAAGAATCTGATAGGCCATAACCTGATGGAGTACCACAACGACCGCTCGAAAGCCATCATCCGCCGCCTGCTCGAAGATGGAGGAACCAACTGCTACACCATCGAGAAACAGGGACTGCGCAAGATGATCTTCCAGACAGCATGGCGTGATGCAGACAACCGAATCGCCGGTCTCGCGGAAATCTCGATGGTAATTCCATCCGCAATGCCCCACTACGTCCGAGACTGACCAGACCGCCACCTGAACGGCACCGGCCTGCCATACCGGCAACAAAGCATGATAAGCTCCGGACACGCATGAACCGATTGAAATGGAACAGTGTATTGCGGGATAAGAAAAGTTTCATTACATTTGCGTGATAATCTGTGCGGTTACATGTTCCGGAGGTATATTGCCGCATTATCATAAAACCGCGACTTGACATTAACATAACCTAATTTTCAATACTTTAATGGCTAAAGTTTTAATTATCGGAGCAGGTGGGGTAGGCACCGTTGTCGCTCATAAATGCGCTCAGGTTCCCGAGGTATTCAACGAAATCGTAATCGCCTCGCGTACTCGCTCCAAATGTGATGCCGTAGCCAAAGCTATCGGAAAACCAAATATCTCTACCGACTCGGTCGATGCCGACAGTGTTCCGCAACTCGTGGAACTGTTCAGACGCCACAGGCCCGATCTGGTGATCAACGTCGCTCTCCCCTATCAGGATCTCACTATCATGGATGCCTGTCTGGAATGTGGCGTCAATTACCTCGATACGGCCAATTACGAGCCTAAGGACGAAGCCCACTTCGAGTACTCCTGGCAATGGGCATACCGCGAGCGCTTCGAAAAGGCCGGCCTGACCGCGATCTTAGGCTGTGGATTCGATCCCGGTGTATCAGGCGTATTCACCGCCTATGCCGCAAAACACCATTTTGACAGTATGGAGTATCTCGATATCGTGGACTGCAATGCCGGTGACCACGGCAAAGCTTTTGCCACAAACTTCAATCCCGAGATCAATATACGTGAGATAACCCAGAACGGCCGTTACTATCAGGACGGCAAGTGGGTGACAACCAAGCCGCTGGAGATCCATGCATCACTTACATACCCCAACATAGGTCCGCGTGACTCCTACCTGCTGTACCACGAGGAACTGGAATCGCTTGTGATCAATTTCCCGACAATCAAACGCGCCCGCTTCTGGATGACGTTCGGTCAGGAATACCTTACACATCTGCGCGTTATCCAGAACATCGGTATGGCACGCATAGACGAGGTCGAGTATAACGGCACCAAGATCGTACCGCTGCAGTTTCTCAAAGCCGTACTTCCCAACCCGCAGGATCTGGGCGAGAACTATCACGGCGAGACATCCATAGGATGCCGTATCTCCGGCACCGGCAAAGACGGCAAACCGCTGACTTACTATATCTATAACAACTGCAGCCACGAGGCCGCCTACAAGGAGACCGGCATGCAGGCCGTAAGCTATACCACCGGAGTACCGGCCATGGTCGGTGCCATGATGTTCCTCACAGGCAAGTGGGTAAAACCGGGAGTCCGCAATGTCGAGGAATTCGATCCCGATCCATTCCTGGAGCAGCTCGCCATCCACGGCCTTCCATGGCACGAGATCACAGGCGGCGATCTTGAGGTAAACCATATAGGATGAGAGTCGTAATACAACGGGTACGACGTGCGTCGGTCTCAGTCGACGGCGAATGTATCTCGTCCATAGGGCCGGGACTCATGGTACTCGTAGGCGTAGAGAACGGTGATACAGATGCCGACATGGCTTTTGTTTCAGCAAAGACCGCATCACTGCGCATCTTCAGCGACGAGGCAGGAGTTATGAACCGCTCGGTTAAAGATGCCGGAGGTGAGATACTGGCAGTGAGTCAGTTCACACTTACTGCATCCACCCGCAAAGGTAACCGTCCGAGCTACATACGTGCCGCAGGCCACGATCTCGCAGTCCCCATGTACGAACGGTACTGCGACGAGCTTTCGCGCCTGACGGAACGGCCTGTGGCCCGCGGTATCTTCGGAGCCGACATGCAGGTGGAGCTAATAAACGACGGCCCGGTCACCATAATCATCGATTCACGCCTTAAGGAATAACACATAGTTTTACCCATATGACAATCAGCGAATTACAGACAACCGTAGACAACTGGATAACGACTACCGGAGGTGGATACTTCTCACCGCTGACCAACACGGCCATTCTGGCCGAGGAAACAGGTGAGGTAGCACGCATCATGGCAAGACAGTATGGCGACCAGGTAGCCAAGCCCGGCGACATGAATTCGCTGGCCGACGAACTGGCTGACGTGATATGGGTAGTCTCAGCCATCGCCAACCAGACGGGAGTAGACCTCACCGAGGCCATCGCCCGCAATATAGAGAAAAAGAATACACGCGACCTGCACAGGTTTGAACACAGACCGTGACACAGGCGTTTAAACTGTAATCGTAACTTTAATAAACACCAATAATACAATGAGTGATAAGTATAACCAGGCCATCGAGGCATCTAAAGTCATAACCGACGACACTGCCGTAGCCGCCATCGTAGCCAAGATCCTTGACGAGCATATCGCCGGGAACAAAAATACCGATGTATATAAGTTTCTCTTCAATACAATAGACCTGACCACGCTTAAAGCTACTGATTCACAGCAGTCGGTAGCTGATTTTACCGAGCGCGTGAACGCCTTTGACGAGGAACACCCCGAACTGCCCAATGTGGCCGCCATATGTGTCTATCCCAACTTCGCCCAGGTGGTACGCGCCGTCCTGGAAGTGAGCAAGGTAGATATAGCCTGCGTGGCCGGAGGCTTCCCGTCGTCCCAGACATTTCCGGAGATCAAGGTAGCCGAGACAGCGCTTGCCGTCGAAGGCGGTGCCGACGAGATCGACATCGTGCTCAACGTAGGCTCATTCCTTGACGGAGACTACGAAGGAGTCTGTGATGAGATCCAGGAGATCAAGCACTCGTGTCGCGATGCCCGCCTGAAAGTCATCCTTGAGACCGGTGCTCTTAAAACCGCGGCCAATATCAAAGCCGCATCGGTGTTGTCGCTCTATTCAGGAGCCGATTTCCTTAAAACCTCTACCGGCAAAGAATATCCCGGAGCATCGCTCGAGGCCGCTTACGTCATGTGCCAGTGTATCAAGGAGTACTATGAATCTACCGGTACCATGGTCGGTTTCAAGGCCGCCGGCGGTGTAGCCACCACCAACGATGCAGTCGCATACTACACAATAGTCAAGGAAGTATTGGGCGAGAAATGGCTCACCAACGAGTATTTCCGTATAGGAGCCAGCCGTCTGGCCAACAACCTGCTGAGCGATATACTCGGCACAGAGACCAAATTCTTCTGAGAACAGATACAACAAGCCGGGAGTCAGGAACATGGAGTTCTCCATAGTTCCTGACACTCAGGCCATGACAAAAACCGGACCATCAGGTGCGGGCATAACGCACTGCTTCAATATAGCTATCAACTTATCACTTCTAACTACTGACTTCCAATGTATTGGATAATCATCAATGACACCGAGCAGGGTCCTTATACACTCGAACAGCTAAGCGGGATAGGCCTCACATCCGACACCCCGGTATGGCGTGAAGGAATGGCCGAATGGCTACCCGCCGGCCACGTCGACGAGTTAGCCGCGCTTCTCCCCGTACCACAGCCACCGGCAATAGCTGATGAGGAGTCATGCGGGACAGCCGACACCCCGACCGAAACCGGACAGCCATCAATGATGACCGCCGGACCTGCCACGGCAACAGACACAGTAAGGACAGTCGTTTACGCACCGGCAGACGCCATTCCCGCAGGGTACGTCGCAATCACCCCTGCTGACAAGCCGGTATGTCCGCCCACTTATCTTGTATGGGCCATCATCACCACGGTCGTGTGTTTCCTGCCCATGGGTGTATGTGCCATCATATGCGCCACCAAAGTCAAGGGACACTTCAGGGCCGGACGGTTTGATAAAGCGGGCAGGATGTCGGAACGCGCCGCATTGTTCGTGATACTGAGCATTGTGGCCTGGCTCATATGGATGCCGTTCTCGATCGTTTTCGCTATGTTATAATTTCCTATAAATCAATGCCGTCGCCGTGGAAAAACTGATGCAATACCTGTGGCAGCACAAGCTCCAGATAAAACCCGGCATGGCCACAACCGACGGACGGCATCTTCAGATTATTAATCCGGGCCGTCTCAACACCGACGCTGGTCCGGACTTCTTCAATGCCAGGATAATAATAGACGGAGAGATCTGGGTCGGCAACATCGAGATACATGTGAGAGCCAGCGACTGGTATAGACACGGACACGATAAGGACCGCGCCTACGATTCGGTAATTCTTCATGTAGTCGGAGTGAATGACAGCGTGATACGCGTTCCCGACGGGCATGTCATTCCTCAGCTGGAATTACCGTGCAATCCGGCATTCACATCCCGTTATGCCTCCCTTGTCAATGCCTCCCGGTCAGAGGTATTGCCCTGCCGTCCGACTATCGGATCACTACCCCGGCTGAAGATAACCGACTGGCTGTCGGCCATGGGCTATGAACGTATGCAGATGAAAGCAGACCGTGCTATCGACCTGTTGCACACTATGGCAGGAGACTGGGAGGAAGTAGCCTATATCACACTTGCCCGTGCATTGGGATTCAGTACCAATTCGGAACCCATGGAACGTCTTGCACGCTCATTGCCATTACGTTACATCCGCAAACATGCCGACGACATACAGCTCGTCGAGGCAATGCTTTTAGGGCAGTCGGGACTACTTGATGATGCACCCGAAGAGAATCTGTACGCCTCCAGACTGCGCGAAGAATACTGTTTCATGGCCACAAAATTCCAATTGCGCCAGCCCGGCATACAGTGGAAACTGTCACGTATGAGGCCGGCCAACCTGCCCCACAGGCGCATCGCCCTGCTGGCACGCATCCTGACATCCGGATCATCACTGTTATCCAATATTCTTACAATTGAAAACTCAGATCAGGCAACAAGCCTATTCAACCGACAGATTGACGGATACTGGCGTCAATCCTACACGTTCAACGACTACGTCGGTGATTCGACAGGCATCCCGGTAACATTGGGTCACACATCGGTCCAGTCACTGATAATCAACGTAGTGTCACCGATAATGTATGCATGGGGACAAGTGAGAGGAGACTACCCTGCGATGGAACGCGCCGCCGAACTGCTGCAACAGTCGCCGGCCGAACACAACCGCCTGACAACCCCGTTTGAAAGTGCCGGGATAAAGATAAACAACGCACTTGATTCACAAGCCCTTATACAAGTAAGACGAAACTACTGCGAAACAGGCAAATGTCTGTATTGCCGCATAGGACACACCATGCTGAGCGATGCCGCCCGCTACATCCGCAACAGATAACCGCCTGACAGATAATCACAGAGCTACAGCCGGCGAAGACAGACGGTGTAATGAATTTGCATTTGTAAACGGAGATATTATATAGATTTACGGCTTTGGAGGCGGTTTGTTGCAGATTGTTAATAACTTTCTTTGTTTTTTGCTGTTTACATATCTAAATTATCAATTCTTTTTTATAATTTTACGGTGTCCTTACAGACTCTGTAGCGTCCGCATCGGGTCTATCGCATTTTATTCCTAACAATCAACACATTATGGAAGACCAAGTGTATCACATACCGGCATTGCTGCCAGAGGTTATCGAGGCGCTCGATATCAGCTCCGACGGAGTCTACGTCGATGTGACCTTTGGCGGAGGAGGACATTCACACGCCATCATGGAGCATCTGAGCGGCGACGGACATCTGTACGCGATGGATCAGGACATGGACGCCATTAGCCGCGCGTTCAAAGATCCACGTTTTACAATAATACACGGAAACTTCAGGTTTCTCAAGAACTTCATGCGTTACTATCATGTGGATGGCGTTGACGGGATACTTGCCGACTTAGGAGTCTCGTTCCACCATTTCGACGATCCGGACAGGGGATTCTCTTTCAGATGGGAAGGGCGTCTGGACATGAGAATGAACCGCAAGGCCACCAGAGATGCCGCACAGATACTTGCCGACTACAGCGAGGAGCAGCTTGCCGACATGTTCTACCTTCTTGGCGAGCTCAGGAATGCCCGCCGTCTGGCCTCAGCCATCGTGAAAGCACGCACGTCCCATCCCATTGAGACCGTCGACAGACTGCTTGATGTCATAAAACCGCACATCAACCCCAAACAGGAGAAAAAAGAACTGGCCCAGGTATTTCAGGCGCTACGCATAGAGGTAAACAACGAGATCGAGGCACTGAAATCCCTGCTGACCCAGTCTCTGCAGGTACTGAAACCGGGAGGACGTCTCGCAGTAATCACCTACCACTCACTGGAGGACCGGCTTGTGAAAAACTTCATGAAAACCGGAAACCTCGAGGGACGCCTTGAAAAAGACTTCTACGGCAGAGTTCTATCTCCGATGGAACTCGTCAATTCCAAGCCGATAACCGCAAGCGAGGCTGAAGTCGAACGCAACCCGAGGTCACGCAGTGCCAAACTGAGAACAGCGATCAGATTATAAACACACAACCATCATGCAGGAAAGGAAGAAAACACAACCGAAGTCAGGCGAAGGAAACACATCCAGAAGGAGTTTCACGAGCAACATACTCGGCCGCGCACTGCGAGGTCGTTTCATATCGACCGACTTCTTCTCACGCCATTGGATCACAGTGGCACTGTCAGTGCTGATGTTTGTGTGGTACATAACCAACAAATACGAGTGCCAGACGAGCATGGAGACAATCCAGAAACTGGAGAAAGAACTGGAAATAGTACGCACCGAGCGAGTACGCGAACAGAGCACTTACATGAGTCGTATACGCGAAAGTTCGATGCTACAGCTCGTACGCCGCAACCATCTGGATCTCGAGGTACAGGATACGCCGCCCTACAAGATAAAGTATAACTGTAACTGAACAACACTCCATTGAATAGTAACGCCATATGAGCCACCGTCTGCTGATCATATTAAGGTATATACTGATCTCGGTACTGATTCTGATTGTATCGGGTGTAGTCGTGTACAAGATGGTCGACACCACCGTCATACACGCCGACGACTGGAACGCGATGGCCATGAAGGAGTTGTCGCGCACTACAGTAATCAAACCCACACGCGGCGATATTCTCGCGGCCGACGGGCGTGTATTAGCCACCAACCTGCGCTATTACACCATTCGCATGGCCTTTGCCAGTAAATCATTCAGAGAGAAAGAATTCAGAGACTCTCTCAACATGCTTGCCGACTCGATGGCACGCTACTTCAAGAACCGTACGCGCGACGGGTGGATAGAGCACTATAACGAAGCTCTGGCGCAAAGACGCGAGTGGGAACAGAAAACAGAGCAGCTGGACGCAGACCGCAACAACGATTCTCTGCGCCGTGACGTACGTAGACTCGAAGGCCGCCTGAACTCATGGCCTTTGCTCCTGAAGAAAGAGTACAGCGATGTGGAACGGGTGAAGAAATTTCCATTCTATCGCATAGACCAGGCTTCCAAAACCGGTCTGGTCGTAGAACCTGTGATCGTGCGGACCAAACCCTACGGAGATCTGGCACGCCAGTCGATAGGGTTAGTCAACGAAGACTCCGTCACGCGGGAGCGTCATGGCCGTTCAGGCCTTGAAGGCGCCCTCGACTCGCTGTTATACGGTATTCCGGGCATATCCAAGAAAGTACCGCTAACGCGCCATATCACCAACTGGACCGATACGGCCGCCATACCGGGATATGACGTGGTGACCACCATTGACATCGACATACAGGATATTGTCGAGACCGAGCTGACCAGAATTCTCGACACCTGTGATGCCGACTGGGGTACGGCGGTACTGATGGAGGTAGCGACGGGCGACATCAAGGCAATCTCCAATCTCGAGAAAAAGGGCAACCGGTATGTCGAAGGAATCAACCACGCCGTGCGCCCCTACGAACCGGGATCGGTTATCAAGCCTATATCGATGATGATAGCGTTAGAGGAAGGGTTAGTACGAAATCTTGACGAACGCATTCCCACAGGAGGCGCCTGGGCCTATCTCGGCAAGAATCCCATCAAAGACTCACACGCACACAGCTCGGTAGCCGTACGCGACGTGATATGTTACTCGTCAAACATCGCCACGGCCAAGATAATACTGCGCGGATACGAGCACAACCCGTCAGGATTCCCGGACAGACTGGAGCAGATGGGCTTCATGCAGCCGTTAGGAGTAGGCATATGCGGAGAATGGGCGCCGCAAATCAAACGTAATCCAAAGAAAATCGACCTGTCGCGCATGGCCTACGGCTACACGACCGAACTGCCTCCACTCCACACGCTGTCGATATACAACGCCATAGCCAATAACGGCAGGTATGTCAGGCCACGCCTGTATTCCCGCCTTATAGGGCAGGACACGATAATCAATATCCCTGTCAGCTATATACGGGACAGCGTATGCTCACGCCGCAATGCCGCCATACTGCGCGAGATGATCCATGACGTGGTGTGGAAAGACGGAGGCACCGGCCGGCTGGTACGGTCAAAGACCGTTGACATCGCAGGCAAGACAGGGACCTGCTATATGGTGGAGGGGCGCGGCTACAACACAAGCAAGAAGAGGCTTGCTTTCTGCGGATTCTTCCCTTACGGCAAGCCCAAATACTCATGCATAGTACTGACCGCCAACCCTAAGCGTCTATTCCGCGGAGCGGCAAGTACCAGCGGCCAGGTGATGAAGAACATCGCACTGAAGCTCCATGCCCGCGGACTGCTTGACAATTCGGGCAACTATCTCGAGGACACCCATCCCGACAGTAAGGCGACCCTATATGCCACCACCAGCGTGAAAGCATACAGCGATGTGAGCGCCGAACTGCGTCTCAAGGACTCACGCCGGGGGCGCACTCCGTCCACAGCGGTTCCGGGAACTATCCCTGCTGTGACAGGTCTCAGCCTGAGGGAAGCTGTGACACTGCTCGAGAATGCAGGCTACAACGTTGACATCCATGGCGTCGGCTATGTGTATAATCAGAGTCCGTCTCCAGGCGACACTATACCGTCGGGGACAACAGTATCACTGCACCTGACTCAGGATACCTGACAAACATAATCTATGAACCCTATTGAGAATTATATACAATGATGAAAAATCTGTCACATCTCATACAGTGTCTTGACCATCCACTGGTAGCAGGTCCGATCAACCGTCCGATACGGCACGTAACAATGGATTCACGCGAATGTTCCGCCGATTCGATGTTTATCGCTGTGAGGGGCACAGTGGCTGACGGACACTCATTTATCGACTCCCTGTCCGGCAAAGGCGTAGCGGCGGTAGTATGTGAGGAACTTCCGGCCGATCCCGACCCAGAAATAACATTCATACAGGTCAGAAACACCTCCCATGCATTAGGACGTCTGGCCTCGGAATGGTATGACAATCCGTCGCGCAAGCTGAAACTCGTAGGAGTGACCGGTACTAACGGCAAGACCACTACAGCCACGCTTATCTACGAGATGGCACGGCTGCTCGGATACAAGGCCGGCCTGCTATCGACAGTAGTCAATTATATAGACACCCGGGCCGTAGAAGCCAGACAGACTACACCCGACGCCCTGACAATCAACCGTCTTCTTCATGAGATGGTGGAAGCCGGATGCAGCTATGCCGCCATGGAGGTAAGTTCCCACGCCGCCCACCAGCAACGTATAGCGGGACTGACATTCACAGGAGCAATATTCACCAATCTGACACGGGACCACCTTGACTACCACCGTACGTTTGCCGACTATCTGGCCGCAAAGAAATCATTCTTCGATTCTTTGCCCGAAGATGCCTGGGCCCTGACCAACGCAGACGAAAGTCACGGCGAGGTTATGGTACAGAACACACGTGCCCGCCGTTATAACTACTCGCTGAGGACGATGGCCAGTTTTACCGGCCGCGTAATCGAAGACCGCATTGACGGCATGCTGATCAGTCTCAACGGCACCGAAGTCGAGACCCGTTTCACAGGCCGGTTCAACGCCTATAACCTGACTGCCGTATACGGAGCCTCTAAACTCTTAGGCTGGGAGAACATGGATATATTAGTGGCCATGAGCAAACTCGTGCCTGTCGCCGGCCGTTTCCAGACATTCAGATCGGCAAAACGGGGCTATACCGCCATCGTTGATTATGCCCATACTCCCGATGCAATCGTCAACGTACTGCAGACCATACGTAATGTAGCAGGCAAAGACCATGACATCATTACAGTAGTCGGAGCCGGCGGTAACCGGGACAAAGGTAAACGCCCCATAATGGCATCCGAAGCCGCCCGGCTGAGTGACAGGGTGATACTGACAAGCGACAATCCGCGATTCGAGGATCCGGCCGACATACTACATGACATGGAGGCCGGCCTTGACAGTGACGGACGCGCCAGAACTCTCAGCATCGCGGACCGCCGCGAAGCCATACGTACCGCGACGGCACTCGCACGCCCCGGAGACGTGATCCTTATCGCCGGCAAAGGCCATGAGGACTATCAGGAGATACAGGGCGTGAAGCATCACTTCGACGACCGCGAGATAATCAGCGAGATAATCGCGGGAGAGAACTGAACACCGTTATGTCAATCCACAACAACTACCTGACTGATGTTTTATTCACTGTTTGAATATCTTAAAGACATAGACATTCCCGGAGCGCGCCTGATGGATTACATCACCTTCAGGTCGGGGGCGGCTTTCATCCTGGCCCTGCTCATATCAACGATCATAGGACGCCGTATCATTGACCGGCTGCAGAAGATGCAGGTCGGAGAGATAGTGCGTAATCTCGGTCTCGAAGGACAGATGTCAAAAAAAGGGACCCCCACGATGGGAGGTGTCATAATCATAATTGCCATATTATTGCCATGCCTGCTGATCGGCAACCTGACCAACATCTACATGATACTGATGCTGGTATCGACCATATGGCTGGGCACGCTGGGATTTCTTGACGACTATCTCAAGATCAAGCGACATGACAAGGACGGCCTCAAGGGTAAATTCAAGATTGTAGGCCAGATAGGACTCGGGCTTATCGTCGGAATAACAATGTATGCGAGTCCGGACATAGTGATGCGCGAGAACCATGAGATCATCACCACCGGTCCAGACGGAGTCATCACCGAAATTGTATACGAAACAAGCGACATAAAGGCCACACAGACCACAATTCCTTTCGTAAAAGACAATAATTTTGACTACGCATGGCTTACAGGGTGGATGGGAGACCATTCAGCCACCGCCGGCTGGATACTGTTCATACTTGTAACGATATTCGTTGTCACCGCCACATCAAACGGAGCCAATCTTACAGACGGTCTTGACGGTCTTGCCACAGGCACATCAGCCATAATAGGCGTCGCACTGGCCATCATGGCATATCTCGGAGGTAACATCATATACTCCTCCTACCTTAATATAATGTATATCCCCGGAAGCGCCGAACTTGTCGTATACATGGGAGCCTTCATCGGAGCCTTAGTCGGATTCCTGTGGTACAATGCCTACCCTGCACAGGTGTTCATGGGAGACACCGGCAGTCTCACGATAGGAGGCATAATAGCGGTTTTCGCAATACTGATACACAAGGAATTGCTATTGCCTATACTGTGTGCCATATTCTTCGTCGAAGATCTGTCGGTAATGATACAGGTAGCATACTTCAAATGGACCAGACGCCGCACAGGCACCGGACGGCGCATCTTCAAGATGACCCCCCTGCACCATCATTTCCAGAAACAGGGGAATGCCGGAATAGACGCACTGTGGCAGAAGCCCATATCGGCGATTCCGGAAAGCAAGATCGTTACCCGCTTCTGGATCATAGGCATTATCCTTGCGGCACTGACATTTGTAACCCTAAAAATAAGATAAAACACAATATATGAAACGCTTAGTTGTACTTGGAGGCGGAGAGAGCGGTGTAGGCGCCGCCATCCTGGCCAAAGCAAAAGGAATGGACGTGTTCCTGAGCGACTCAGGCACCATAGCAGAACACTACCGCGACATGCTTGATGACGAGGGCATAGCGTGGGAGCATGGAGGTCATACACCTGAACTGATACTCAATGCCGACGAAGTCGTAAAGAGTCCCGGCATCCCCCCCTCGGTACCATTGGTGGCCGAACTCACGGCCAAAGGGATTCCCGTTATATCAGAAATAGAATTCGCCGGCCGCTATACCGATGCCAAAATGGTATGCATCACCGGCTCTAACGGCAAGACGACAACAACGCTGCTCACATACCACATACTGCGCAAGGCCGGTATCAACGCAGGACTCGCAGGCAATGTAGGCCGCAGCCTGGCGTTGCAGGTAGCCCGCGAACAGCATGATGTGTATGTCATCGAACTATCAAGTTTTCAGCTCGAGAACATGTACCGTTTCAAGGCCAACATTGCTGTAATACTCAATATCACCCCCGATCATCTCGACCGCTACGATCACGAGATGCAGAATTATATCAACGCCAAATTCAGGATACTGCAGAACCTCACCCCACGCGACGCATTCATTTACTGGCAGGATGACCCGGTAATACGCCGTCAGCTGGAACGTGTAACTACCGAAGCCCGGCTGTTCCCATTTGCCGAACATCAGGAGGAGAATACCACCGCATATATC
The DNA here is from genome assembly GCA_910584665.1 of uncultured Muribaculaceae bacterium. Classification (GTDB taxonomy): domain Bacteria; phylum Bacteroidota; class Bacteroidia; order Bacteroidales; family Muribaculaceae; genus JAAVFS01. Next base: position 13,203 of record CAJUBL010000049.1, read on the forward strand.
GATGCTGAGGACCGGCTGTTCCTCAACTCCGGCTCCGAGGCATTCACCATGCCCCGCGCCGACCTGGCCCTGAGCGGACTCCACAACCTGTTCAACTCTATGGCCGCCGGACTGTCAGCATGTCTGCTTGATATCAGAAAGGATGACATACGCCGCGCTCTCAGTGATTTCGAGGGAGTGGAACATCGCCTCGAACCTGTAGCCACTGTCGACGGTGTGAAATATATCAACGACAGCAAGGCTACCAACGTCAATTCCTGCTGGTATGCACTGGAGTCCATGCCCGGCGCCGGTGTGATACTGATACTCGGAGGCAAAGACAAAGGCAATGACTACAGCGAGATCATGCCGCTCGTCAGGGAAAAAGTCAAGGCTATCGTCGCAATGGGGGTAGACAACAGCAAGATTGTCAACTACTTCGGCACCGAGGTTACTGTTCATGACACACATTCACTCGAAGAGGCCGTAGCCACATGCCGCTCGATAGCCGTCGAGGGGGATACCGTACTGCTGTCACCCTGCTGTGCCAGTTTCGATCTGTTCAGATCATACGAAGACCGCGGATGCCGCTTCAAGGACGCCGTTAAAAAACTACAGAACAGATGATAGAAGACGATATACACAACCAGCATGTGGCCGAGGCATTCCCTCCTGAAGAGGCCGACAGCGCCACCGGAGGCATAAGCAGGTCCCGTTCACCGCGCCGCGGCGGCAACACCCTTGAAGATATTTCCAGACCACGCAAGAGTGACAAATACATATGGGCTGTATTCATCACACTCTGTGTAATCTCTATAATAGAACAATACAGCGCATCGTCACGCGAGATAGCCGCCAGCAATGTACTCGGTCCTATCATGCGCCACTGTGCCATGCTCGGCATGGGGGCGGCAGTGGCGATACTGGTATCGAGGGTGCCTTACAAATGGTTCATTCCGCTGACACCGCTCTTCGTGCTGATAAGCTTCCTGGCCATGGTCTACGTTCTGTTCAACGGCCAGATCATCAACGGAGCGAGACGGTCGTTCAACCTCGTGGGAATACAGGTGCAGCCGGCCGAGCTGATCAAGCTGTCGTCGGTACTGATAATAGCTTTCATCATGTCTCGCGGTAAGAAAATGGGATTCAAGAAAATAGCGGCGTGTGTGACGATCGTGCTTGTGTTCGGCGGGCTACTGTTTTCCCAAGGATTAACCAACACGATACTGATGATGTGCATCTCGAGTTCCATGATGCTCATAGGAGGTATCAAATGGAAACAACTGATAGTAGTGGTGATCGTATATGCCATAGCCGGAGGATGTGCCGTACTCTACAAGGCCGTCAGCGACGATACCGACGCCCACACCGAGCGACTGATAGCCGAGACCGGACGCGACAAAGACGGCAACAAGGCCACAATCAACCGAATGGGATTGTGGAAAGCTCGTCTCGACCGTTTTCTTGACAACGACACCACGCCGAAGTACCGGCGCCCCATCAACGACCAGAACCGCCAGGAGATGCATGCCTACATGGCTCAGGCCAACGGAGGTGTATTCGGTGTGATGCCCGGCAATTCACGCGAAACCGCACGGCTTCCACTGGCCAACATCGACTTTGTATACTCGATCGTAATCGAGGATTTAGGTCTTATAGGCGGCCTGTTTCTGCTTATAGTATACCTGTCGCTGTTAGGACGGGCCGGAGCTATCGCAATGGGCTGTCACCGAGTGTTCCCGGCACTGCTTATACTCGGCATGGCCGTCTACATAGTACTGCAGGCATTATGCCACATGGCGATCGTAACCGGAGCCGGCCCTGTATCCGGTCAGCCTCTGCCGATGATCTCAAAAGGAGGCACGTCAATACTGGTGACATCTTTAGCTTTCGGCATCATGCTGTCAGTAAGCCGATTCGCAGTGCGCAGCGGTAAAAAACAGGATATCGCCCGCGAGGTTGCCGAACTGCCCGACGACATGCAGGGCGCCAACCCGACGATGCTTAAATGACATCATTTCTCCATCAGGCGAAATTCTCAAGTAAATCCATTTATATCGAACTGATTCAGACAATGAATATCCTTATAAGCGGCGGTGGAACCGGAGGACATATCTTCCCGGCACTCTCGATCGCCGATGAGATAAAGAAACGACATCCCGAAGCCCGTATACTGTTTGTAGGAGCTCTGGGGCGCATGGAGATGCAACGTGTGCCCGATCACGGATATCCTATTGAAGGGTTGCCGGTGTGCGGACTCGACCGCAAACGTCCATGGCGTAACATCAAGGTAATGTGGCTGTTATGGAAGAGCATGCGTCGCGCCCGTGCCATTGTGGACTCATTCAGGCCCGATATCGCCATCGGGGTAGGAGGCTATGCCAGCGGCCCCACATTAAAGGCCGCCCAGCGCCGTGGTGTCCCGACCCTGCTGCAGGAACAGAACTCTTATGCCGGAGTCACCAACAAACTCCTGGCGGCCAAAGCTAAAGCCATATGTGTGGCTTATGACGGCATGGAGCGTTTCTTTCCTGCCGGACGCATCATCAAGACAGGCAATCCAGTACGCGCCGATATAACCGACGCATCTGTTTCGCGTCAGGAAGCCAAACGCCAGTTAGGATTCGATCCCGGGAAGCCGCTGGTTGCTGTGACAGGAGGCAGTCTCGGCGCCCGCACACTCAACAGGGCCATGTCCAAAGCTCTCCGGCCACTGCTTGACCAGGGAGCTTCAGTGTTATGGCAATGCGGCAGGTATTATGCCAAGGAGTATCAGCCGATGGGAGAAGGAATCCCGGACGCACAGGTGACAGACTTTGTGAAGAGGATGGATCTGGTGTACCGAGCCGCCGACCTTATAGTGTCCCGAGCCGGAGCCGGCACCATATCAGAACTGCAGATAGCAGGTGTTCCTGCTATTCTCGTACCGTCACCCAACGTGGCTGAAGACCACCAGCGCCACAATGCCGAGGCACTGTCGACACGCGGTGCCGCCATCATGGTACTCGACGCCGATGCCGAAAAAGAATTGCTGCCGGCCATAACCGATCTGCTCCATAACCGTGAAAAGCGCGAGACGCTGTCACGCGAGATAAAAAAAATGGCCCGGCCCGGAGCCGCCGGAGAGATAGCCACCATAGCAGATAAGATAATCATGCATCAGCAATAAACCAATATGCAATTGATGAAAACATTCAGCAGAGTATATTTTGTAGGCATAGGAGGCATAGGAATGGCCGCCCTGGCCCGCTATTATATGTCAAAGGGATTGCCTGTGGCAGGCTATGACCGCACAGAAAGCGAACTCACCCGTGCGCTGGCCGACGAAGGCGCTACGATATCGTATGCCGACTCCACGGATGCCATACCCGCGCCATACCGTGATCCGGCCGACACACTCGTGGTCTACACTCCCGCCATACCGGAATCAAACAAGCCGCTCAGCTATCTGAGGGATAACGGATATGATATTCACAAGCGTGCCGAGGTTTTAGGACTGATCACCCGTGACTCCCAGAGCCTGTGCTTTGCCGGCACTCACGGCAAGACCACCACCTCATCCATGGCCGCCCACGTGCTGCACAGTTCGGGCACAGGATGCAACGCATTCCTCGGCGGCATACTACGCAACTATGGAAGCAATCTGCTGCTGTCGTCCACATCACCCTACTCCGTGATCGAAGCCGACGAGTATGACCGGTCGTTCCATCATCTGAGACCGTATATCGCCGTCATCACCGCCACCGATCCGGACCATCTGGATATCTACGGTACCGAGGAAGCCTATCTGGAGAGCTTCGCAAAGTTTACGGAACTCATCAAACCCGGCGGATACCTCGTAGTCCATGAGGGCCTTAAACTGGAGCCGCGCCCCGGCAAGGATGTCAGAGTATTCACATACTCGCGTGACCATGGAGACTTCCACGCCGCCAACATACGTCACGCCGACGGCACGATCATCTTTGACTTCATATATCCCGACGGCATAATCCCGGACATCGAACTCGGAGTACCCGTCGAGATCAATATCGAGAACGCCGTAGCCGCACTGGCCGCATGCCACCTTACGGGAACACTCGAGCCAGATGCCGCACGCCATGCCATGAAGACATTCATGGGCCCCAAAAGAAGATTTGAATTCCGGATGCGGGAACCGGGAGGCCGAGCCATCATCGATGACTATGCCCATCATCCCGATGAACTTAAAGCCTCGATCAGATCGGTCAGAAGCCTGTATCCCGGCCGAAGAATCACCGTGGCATTCCAACCGCACCTTTACAGCCGCACGCGTGACTTCGCGGCTCAGTTCGCCGACGCTCTCTCTCTTGCCGATGAAGTGATTCTTCTCGATATTTACCCCGCCAGGGAGGAACCGATACCCGGAGTGACATCAGAAATCATCTTTAATGCAATAAAATCGCCCTGCAAACAAATGATTTCCAAAGAAAACTTGGTTGAGACGCTGAAAAAACTTAATTTTGAAGTCCTGTTGACTGCCGGAGCCGGAGATATAAATCTTTACCTCCCGGAAATTGTCAGGGAAACAGAACGACAATAAAGACAGTGCTGACACGATCCAACATAGTATGCTGTGTGCTCTCCATCCTGCTGATGGGGTACCTTGTCGTGGCCCTGATAACATCAGGCAGCATGTCAGCAACCGCCACAGCGCCTACAGGATCGCCCGTGAGGATATTCATAGAGGGCGAAGACACAGCATCGTTTGTGACCCACAGGGAAGTAGCCATGCTCATCCAGGACTATTTTGCCGCCACCCGCATAGTACCTGCCGATGTTCCCTCCTACGACATAGAGGAAACACTAAACGGAGTAGACAACATAGAGAGCGCGAGGTGTACCCGCCGGTCGAACGACAGGCTGTGGGTGGAGGTCGTGCCAATGCGCCCTGTGGCACGTATCTTTGACAACACAGGATCATACTACATCAACCGTGACGGCAAGCGCCTGACAGCTTCGCTCAGGTACCGCAGCGACGTACCGTTCATAACAGGGAGGCTCGAGGGCCGCCACTCGGCCGCACGTCTGATGCCGTTGCTTGACTACATAGAACACAGCGAATCACGCCGCCAGCTCATCACCGCCATCACCCTCGAAGAGGACGGAGATGTGATTCTCATACCTGCATTCAGGGGACACGTAATCAATTTCGGTGCCCCGGATGTTGATATAGAGAACAAGTTTGACCGCCTGACGACCATGTACCGCGATATCATGCCCGCCAAAGGATGGGACTACTATGACACACTGACGGTAAAGTTCAGAGGACAGGTTGTGGCATCGCGCCGTAAACCGCGCCTGCGTGACCCGTTGCTGATACCTGATCCGGACGGCGATGCCAGCGACAACGAGGATATCTCGACCATGACCGCAGACACCGACTGATCACTCAGAAGACCAGAAACAATATACCAGAAAATCCTGCTTGATATATGGAACAAAAATACATCGTAGCGTTTGAGATAGGCAGCTCATGCATCAAGGGCGCCATAGCGACCACCGAAGCCGGCGGCCCGGCCGGTCGTGTTAACATTATCGCCGTCGAGACCGAACAACTTGTCGACAAGGTAAGATACGGATGTGTCGAGAATCCGGGCGATGTAGCCACCTGCGTCACCAGCATATGCCATAAACTCCAGAACACCTCCGGAGTATCTCCCCGTGCCATCAGGGAGGCATATGTAGGCATCAGCGGCCGCTCGCTCGCATCGACTCCCCACGAAGTGGAACGCGACTTCCACACCGAGGTGGAGATATCACGCCGCATAGTCGACGAGCTGATGGCGCAGGCAGCCCGCCACACGGTCAGCGACAAAGAGATAGTAGCCGTAGAACCGGGTATGTTCACGCTCGACTCCCAGTCGCTCCTCGACCCGGTGGGGATGTTCGGACACGTGCTGTCTGCTACCGTGAGCCTGATATCATGCAAACCCAAGATCAAAAACAATATCAAACGAGTGTTCAATGAGCGCTGCGCGCTGAACATCGCCGGATTCATAGTGACTCCGCTGGCCATGGGAGCCCAGCTGCTCACTTTCGAGGAGCGTCGCCTCGGTGTGATGCTTGTAGACTTCGGAGCCGAGACAACTACAGTGGCCATCTATCGGGACGGAGCCATGATCTACCTTGCCACAATCCCGATGGGATCACGCAATATCACACGCGATATCACGTCTCTCAACTGTCTGGAGGAACGTGCCGAGGAGATCAAAAAAGCTGTGGGCAACGCCATGCCCCCCTCCACCGACGGCAACCCGCTGGTGACCGACGGACTGGACAACTCGGAAATCAACAACATTGTCGCAGCCCGCGCCGACGAGATCATATCCAACATATTCGAGCAGATAAACTATGCAGGACTGAAACCCGAGCAGCTGCCTGCCGGCATTGTCGTGACCGGAGGCGGATCACGTCTGCGCGGCTTCAACGATCTGCTGGCCAAACAGACCCACCTGAAGACCCGACAGGCCACAACAGGCCCCGGCGTAACCATCGCGGGCAACGGATTCAATGCCACTGATGCTCTCGATGTAATCTCAATAATAAGCGACGCCGCTCTGATGGGAGCCACCGAATGTACAATGATGCCTCCTCAGACTGTTACCGGGACCGTCGAGATTCCCGTAGAAAACAGCCACGAGGCACATGCGGACAACAAGCCCCGTATCTCACGGGAATTTACCGGCAATGCCGATGATGATGACAATCTGATGAAAGATGACTACGATCCAAACGACGAGCCGGAGACCCTGACAAAAGAGAACGTCAAGGTTCCGGACAAGGAGGACCGCGACAGAAACACATCATCCAAATTCTGGACAAAGCTCAGTAAACAGCTCACCAACATGCTGAAGGACGATGACGAGTTCGAGAACTAAAATTTCATGATTATATAATTCATAATTCCAGATTTAACATGACCGATTCGGAATTCAACGATATAGCCAACAACAGCACTTTCGGCATCCCCGAGAATGATAACCGCAACATCATCATGGCCATAGGTGTGGGCGGCGGCGGCAGCAACGCAGTACGTCACATGTACGAGCAACGCATTGACGGTGTGACTTTCGCAATAACCAACACCGACCGCCAGGCCCTGATCAATAATCCGGTCCCCAACCGTGTGCTCTTAGGTTCCGGTCTCGGTGCCGGCGGTGATATCCAGATAGCCCACGATGCCGCCGAGCAGAGTGCCGAAGATATCCAGCGCCTGTTTACCGACAATATACGCATGGTGTTCATCACAGCCGGAATGGGTGGAGGCACGGGTACCGGTGCCGGCCCTGTAGTGGCACGTCTGGCACGTGAAAAAGGATTACTGACGATAGGCATCGTCACCATTCCGTTCCTCTTCGAGGGTGAGAGCAAGATTGTGAAAGCTCTTGACGGTGCCGAAGAGATGGGCAAGTATGTGGACGCGCTGCTGATGATCAACAACCAGCGTCTGAGCGAGATCTATCCCGACCTGAACTTTCTCAACGCATTTGACAAGGCCGACGACACGCTGTCGATAGCCGCACGCTCGATCTCTGACATCATCACCATCGAGGGTAAGATCAACCGAGACTTCAACGACGTAAACACAACATTGCGCAACGGCGGCACAGCCATCATCTCTACCGGATATGGCGAGGGAGAGAACCGTGTCACCAAGGCTATCGAGGACGCGCTCCACTCTCCGCTACTCAAGAACAGCGATATCTACGGATCGAAGCGCCTGCTGTTTGTAATATATTTCTCTCCCGATGCCCAGCAGGAGTTCAAAATGGCCGAGAGCGACCAGCTCACCGCATTCACGGCCAGCATAGACCCGGGCGTAGAGATCATATGGGGCGTATATCCCGACAATACCCTTGGCGAAAAAGTAAAGATAACCATCCTCGCATCGGGCTTTGAGCCCTCGGTCAAACACGCCGCACGCGTCGTGAAACCGGTCACCGCTACTGCGGCTGAAACAGGATCCGGACTCGAACCCGTAGGAGCCGGGAGCATGAACGAAAAAGAGACCAGGCCGACAGAGACGCGTCAGGACGACTCCGCCTCCGTGAGGAAACGCCTTGAAGAACAGTATGGCGCCGATGTCATCAATGACCGTATACGCGAGAAAACACGTATGAAACAGGTAATACTGCGTCCCGACCAGTATGATGACGATGTGGTTATCGATGCCCTCGAGAAGTCGGTAGCCTACAATCGCGACCGCCGTACAGCCGAGGACATACAGTCGCTCAAGGCGACAGCTCCCGAGTCCGCACCGGTGCGCCCCACGACCGAATCTCAGCGTCGCGATGATGATAGTGTCATTGCAACATTTTAATAATCAGACATAAGCCCCACTACACCTTAAATAAAACAACGATGAGACGATTATTTATTTTATCAGTACTGATATTCGCCGCCATAGGCATCACGAGCGCCCGGAACAGCGGAAAGCGGCAGTATGCCGTATACGGTGTGGCGTTCTATAATCTTGAAAATCTCTTCGACACCATAAACAACAATGGCAAATATGATCTGGAGTTCTCGCCTCAGGGCGCACGCCAGTGGAACGGCGTCAAGTACCGTTCAAAGATAAGCAATCTGGCACGTGCCATCACAGCTATGACCACCAGAACCACACCCGGCGGCCCGGCCGTGATAGGAGTATCGGAGATAGAGAATATCACGGTACTCAATGATCTCGTGCGTGAGGTCGACCGCCAGCTGGAGTCGCAGGGAAAAGCGACATGGAACCTGCAGGTTGTCCATCATGACTCGCCCGACCGCCGCGGCGTCGACGTGGCGTGCCTGTACAACCCACGTATGTTCCGTTTTCTCGACGTGACCAACACGACACTCACAATCGACGGCTACGAGTCGTTCCGCACACGCGACCAGATGTGTGTCACCGGCCTGATGGGAGGAGATACACTCAGTGTCATAGTGAACCACTGGCCTTCACGCTTAGGCGGCCAGGAGCAGTCATCGTACCTTCGCGAGGCGGCGGCCGCACTGAGCAAACATATAGCCGACTCGTTGTGGAATCTACGTCCCAATCAGGGTGTGATCGTGATGGGAGACCTTAACGATGACCCGCAGGACAAGTCATGCGCCAAGGTCTTAGGCGGCCAGCGCAAACCCGACAAAGTCGATCCCCACGGATTCTACAACCCATTCTGGGAAAAACTTGACAAGGGAATAGGCACGCTGGCCTATAAAGGGGCATGGAATCTTTTTGACCAGATCATCGTGTCTGGAACATTACTTGAGAAAAACAATCCCGACGCCCTGCATTACCGTAGCTGTGTCGTAAACAATTTCGAGTTTCTGCGCTCGACCGAGGGGACAAACAAGGGAGGACCTCTGCGCACATTCTCGGGAGGCGTTTTCCTGAACGGATACAGCGACCACTTCCCCACCGAAGTGTTCCTGGTGAAGCCACGCCGGTAAAAGGTTTCTATACACATTAAACAGGAGGCTGTGTCGTAATGAACTGCACCCCAAAAGTTAGACAAAAAACTTTTGGGGT
>CAJUBL010000050.1 GCA_910584665.1 uncultured Muribaculaceae bacterium
TCTCGACCTGTACGACTTCGGGGCCCGTCAGTACTACCCGGCAATCGCCATGTTCGACCGACCCGACCCCAAGGCCGGCGACTACCCTCATCTTAACCCCTACATGTACTGTGCCGCAAACCCCGTCATGCTTATCGACCTTACCGGTAACTTAATACAAATATCAGATTCGGAAGATCAATGAACAATGCTCTGATGATTTCATTACTGTATGTTTCTTAAACATACGGCTTGGTGCCGGATTATCTGGAAAGCGATGACCGATACAAACAGATACCTAAAAAACGTGAAAAACATGTGGGGCTTGTATTTTTTTGCTATTTTTGTTTCATGAACCGTCTGATATACATTATAGCCTTGATCATCCTGTCGTCGGCCGCTCTGGCCATACCACAGCGTGCCTGTGCGCAGATCAATGCGGAGCAGGTGATGAGGATAGGCCAGAATGCTCTCTACTTTGATGACTATATTGTTTCAATACAATATTTCAACCAGGCTATACAGGCCAAGCCATATCTGGCAATGCCTTATTTTTTCCGAGCGATAGCCAAACTTAATCTTGAGGATTATCTCGGTGCCGAGGAGGATGCCACTGCCGCGATTGAGCGCAACCCGTTTATTGCCGATGCCTATGAAGTGAGAGGCGTGGCCCGTCAGAACCGTGGAAATCCGGCGGGTGCCATAGAGGATTATGACCATGCACTGACATTGTTGCCCGATAACCGGGGGCTCATGTTCAACAAGGCCCTGGCTCAGGAGGATGTGAAGGATTACGATGGCGCGTCAGAGACATACAGGCAGCTTCTCAGGTCTTATCCGCGTTACGAGAACGGCTATCTGGGCCGTGCCCGTCTTGAACTTACCGTCGGAGATACCATCGCGGCGCAGGCCGATCTTGACAAGGCACTCGAACTCAATGACAAACTTGCCGGAGCCTATGTCATGCGTGCCGATATAGCGCTCAAGGGTGGCGGGGAGAATTTTGAACAGGCAAGGTCTGATCTCGATGAAGCCATCAAGCTTCAGCCTAAGCAGGCCGGACTGTACATAAACCGTGCTTATGTGCGTTACAGACTTGACGATTTCAGAGGGGCTCTTGCCGACTACGAGACTTCGATCTCTCTCGATCCCCTCCAGACGGTTCCGTACTTCAACCGCGGCCTGCTGAGGATGGAGACGCTTGACAATGACCGCGCGCTCACCGACTTCAGTCAGGTCTTACAGCTTGCACCAAATGATTACCGTGCCCTCTATAACCGGGCTATGATATACACTGCCAAACGAGACTATGCCAGTGCTATAGCAGATATATTGAGGGTGGTTGAAGCCTTCCCGGATTTTGCCGGGGCTGTATATACGCGTTTCACCATCTACAACGAGATGGGAGACCGGAAGCATGCCATAGAGGACTATGACCGTGCTATGGCAATGTTCAGGGCAGACCGTCAGCGTCTCGGGCAGGAAAACGGTGCTGCAGGAGACAAAGACAAGTCCGGCAGTAATACCGGCCACCGTAAGGGTAGCACCGGTGTTGCGTCAGATGGAGATTCCCGGGCCGGATCCGATGCCGATAACAGTGAAGCCGATGATATGGCCCGTTTTTCTACTCTGCTTACCATCGATAATAATATCGAACTGGAAGAGGAGCACAATAACAAGAATATCAGGGGTAAGGTTCAGGACCGCAACCAGACAATCACTCTCGAACCGTTGTTCAGTCTCAGTTATTATGCTGACAATGATGCTATTGCCAACTCTGCGTTGTACTATCTCCCAGAGGTGGGCGCAGCCAATGATACCCGCGCGCTCCGTCATTCTCTTACGGTGACTCTTCACGACACCGGTCCGTCCAGTGAGGATGAGATCCAGAGCCATTTCCAGTCGGTCGATTATTATAATTCCTATCTGTCGACCCACAATCCGCGAGCCATCGATTATCTGGGACGCGGAATGGATTTTATGATGCTTCACAACTACAGTGCGGCAATAGAGGACTTCAGCCGGGCCATAAAACTCACTCCCGATTTTACTCTGGCTTATTTCATGAGAGCCAATGCCCGCTATAAGGAGCTAAAGGCTCAGGAGGGATCCGATGCCATGGACAACAGACGGGTTACAGACCGTCACATTGCGGGAGCCCGTGCCGCCAACGCTATGGCGGAGATCCTTGCCGACATAGACTGTGTGATAGCTCTTGCTCCCCGCATGGCTCTGGCCCACTACAACCGTGGCAACATTCTTGCCGCCACCGGGGATTCGGACGGGGCTATCGCCGCATATACAAAGGCTCTGGAACTCGAGCCCGGACTGGGTGTGGCTTATTATAACCGTGGATATCTTTATATGCAGCAGGGTGACAGCCGTAACGGTACCGCCGACCTCAGCCATGCCGGAGAACTGGGTATAGCGTCGAGTTACAATCTGCTCAAGCGGATGCATAAATAGGTCTTAGAGAGCAGTATTTTTAATACACTGAAACTGAAAACAAATACATATACACTCATGTTAAACGAACGCGATAAAAAGATCATTAATTCCAGAGGAATCACCGAGCAGGAACTGCTCGCACAGGTGAAAAGGTTTGAGACCGGGTTCCCTTATCTACGGATCGCCGACTCTGCACGGGCAGGGGCCGGAATTGTATTACTCGACAGGGCCGGAGAGGATGCAGCCATCGAGCGCTGGAAGCGTTATCTGCGTGACGGAGGGTCAGTATCTAAATTTGTTCCTGCATCAGGAGCCGCATCACGTATGTTCAAAGCCCTCTTTGCCTTTGCAGACGGTGACAGTGATGTTCCCGTGCCGGGCAGTGATGTCGACAGTCTGATCAAAGATATCGACCGTCTGCCGTTCTATAAGGAACTCGACGGTGTCATGAAACGTCTTCATGGCAAATCGATAAGTCAGCTTCTTGACGATGGCAGGTATAAAGATGTCATCTCGGGTATCATCAGTCCGGAGGGGCTCAACTATGGCAATCTGCCAAAGGGGCTGTTGGCGTTCCACGCCTATGGCGACGGAACAGTACGTACTCCGGTCGAGGAACAGCTTGCAGAGGGCGCCCAATCGGCTGCCGGAGCTGACGGTGTGGTCAGACTGCACTTTACTGTCTCGGGCAATCACCGCCAGCTATTCGAGAACAAACTCTCGGAAGTCATTCCCGCTATAGAGAAACGTATGGGGGTAAAGTTTGACGTCACGATGTCTGAGCAGAAGCCGTCTACCGATACTGTAGCTGTCAATCCTGACAATACGCTGTTCCGGGAGAACGGAGATCTTGTTTTCCGTCCAGGCGGCCACGGAGCGCTGATTCAAAACCTCAATGATATCGACTCTGCTGTTGTGTTTATCAAAAATATTGACAATGTGGTTCCTGATTCCCGACGTGAACCCACGTTGCGATACAAGCAGGTACTTGCCGGTTATCTCATTGAGCTTCATGATGTCATCGAGTCGTATCTCACCGATCTCACATCTGGCAACTATGACCGTACAAAACTTGAGGAAATGCTCGGTTTTGCTCATAAAAAGCTGTCTATAAGCCACGATGATGCAGATAATATGACAGACAGCGAACTTGCCGGTTATCTTACGGTCAAATTTAACCGGCCTCTGCGTGTGGCCGGCATGGTACGTAACGAAGGTGAGCCGGGCGGTGGTCCGTATCTGGCATATAATCCTGACGGGACAGTATCACCGCAGGTGCTGGAAAGCACACAGATCGATCCTGACAATGCGGGATATGCCTCCATGGTATCGAAAGCCACTCATTTCAATCCGGTAGACCTTGTATGCTACATCAGGGATATCGACGGCAATCCATATGATCTGCCTGTGTATGTCGATCCGGCTACAGGTTTTATCTCGAGCAAGTCGTTGCACGGCAAGACTTTACGTGCACTTGAACTCCCGGGACTCTGGAACGGAGCTATGAGTGACTGGACAACAGTCTTTGTCGAAGTGCCTATTACCACATTCAATCCTGTCAAGACTGTAAACGACCTGCTGCGTCCGGTGCATCAGGCATGAGACTATGTGTGTCGCCTGTGAAAATTTATGCATGAAACGACTGGTAATATTTGATCTTGACGGTACGCTGCTCAATACTATTTCCGATCTCGGGCGGGCGTGCAATCATGCTCTCTCGTCGATGGGTTTCGCCATTCATCCTCCTGAATCCTATCCGTATATGGTCGGTAACGGCATCACGCGCCTTATAGAGCGTGCTTTGCCGGCAGAATATCGTGATCCGTATACGCTGAAGGTTGCCCGTGAATACTTTCTCGATTTCTACGGACGCCACTGTATGGATTTTACCAGGCCTTATCCGGGAATACCGGAACTACTGGAAACTCTTACTGCCAATGGTATAAAGGTAGCTGTCGCGTCCAACAAGTATCAGGAGGCTGTCACAGTCCTTATATCCCGTTATTTTCCATCAACAGTGTGGACTGCGGTCGAGGGGCAGCGTGATCCGCGTCCGACCAAGCCGTGTCCTGACATTGTGTATGATATCATGAACATGGCGGCTGTCGAATCTGCCGATGTGTTATATGTCGGCGATTCGGGTGTGGACATGGATACTGCCAGAAATGCCGGTGTTGAAGGTGTGGGAGTGACGTGGGGATTCCGTCCCGAGAGCGAGCTGACGGAACATGGAGCCGAACATATTGTTCATGATGCCGGAGGATTGCTTGAATTAATTATGCGGCCGGGTTTAGACTAAGAGGCTGTGTTATCCGTGTCTCCGGAAAATTTTTTTCAACCGTGTGTGTCACAAAACGGACCTTGTGAGCGTCTTACAGACATAATAAAAACAAAAAGGCACTACATCATGTACAAAAAACTTATCACACTGTTTATCGTCCTCGTGGCGCTCGTGGAGTCAACATCATGCCGTGCGGCCAGGTCTGCCGCCGAGACTGAGGCTCCGGCTGTAAATATCGTTACCCGTGCGGTCAAGGTTCCCGGTAATATCAATGCCGTAAAGGCAGGTTCGATATTCAATATAGAGATCAAACAGGGCCCTGCCAGGGTTGAGATTACGTCGTCGGCCGAGGCTATAGATGCTACCCGGTTTGAGGTGACAGGCAGGACTCTGTCAGTCAGACTCGAAGACAACGGGAAGCGAAACAATAATTACCCTGAGGTAAAGATACGTATCTCAATGCCTGATATACGCCTGCTTGAGGGCAGCGGGGCTTCCAATTTCATTGTAAACGGAAAGCTTGATGTGACAGATCTGGAAATCAAGGGTAACGGTGCCAGCAATTTTAAATTCGGCGACATAACCTGTAGGGATCTTGATGTCGATCTGTCGGGTGCGTCGAATGTGGATATTCTCAAGGTCGGGTGCGGAGAGTGTGAGCTTGATCTCTCCGGAGGCAGTACGATCGAGATAGGAACTCTTACATGCGAGGAACTTGAAGCAGACACTTCCGGTGCCGGAAATATCACCATAAGTGATGTGAAATGCGGGGATCTGGAAGTGGACTCGTCGGGCGGGTCAAACATCAGCATCAATGGTATAGATGCTGTAAATGTGGAGTGTGAGAGCTCTGGAGCGGCACATATCACAGTGTCGGGCAAATGTAATACCGCCAGGCTCAAATCAAGCGGAGCATCAAAAATATCGGCCCGTAAACTTGGTCACGCCACCATTATAGTAAACAAGAGCGGTGTCTCGTCTATAAATTATTGAGAAATTACAATAAACACATACCGCTTTTAAGCATCCATTTAAGAAACATACTGAAAAGGATATCATAATATCCACCGGGACAGGACCTGAGCGTGAGCTTCCATCCTGCCCCGGTTTTTTGCAACAGGCTGTTGCGGTCGGCTTATCCGGTTATTGTAAAGCTGAACCGTTAAGGCGGCCGGTGCAGATGTGACGTAGATGCCAGATCTATAAAGAGGCAAAGATGGTTACGAGGACCGGAACACATATTTCGAGTACCATTCCGTGCATCAGTGCGACAGGAAATAATTCCTGGCCGGAACAGCGTATTATCATCGGTAATGTCACATCCATCGATGTAACTCCGGCTGCGGCTGTAGGTGCATACCGGCCACAGAGACGTGCAAACCAGGGTCCACCTATCAGAGCTGTCATTTCCCTGATGATATTTGTCAGCATTGCGAGCATGCCGA
The DNA here is from genome assembly GCA_910584665.1 of uncultured Muribaculaceae bacterium. Lineage (GTDB taxonomy): Bacteria > Bacteroidota > Bacteroidia > Bacteroidales > Muribaculaceae > JAAVFS01. The sequence goes on from CAJUBL010000050.1 coordinate 6,154, forward strand.
GCTGTGTGGCCGTCTGTATTCCTGCGGTGTCACTTTTCAGATCAATTATAAGGACCGATGACAGGGAATAGTATCCCAGGCCGCTTCCGACAGCAAGATAGTCGGTGAGTGCGAATCTTCCTAAGCATAGTCCTGCCAGGGCAGACATAAACAACGTTCCGATCATGGTTCCGAGAGGTAATGATAATGACCTTAAAGTGACTTTTCCAAAAGTCTTACGCAGGTTCCCGCTGTATCCTATGCTTATGCCTATCTGTGCTGCCAGAGCATAAAGCAACCACTTGGCGGGTGATGTATGCAGGAATGATTCGGGTACTGTCCCGGTCATGCCTATTCCGATACCGGATGCAAACAGAGCCAGAATGATGAGACTCCCTTTCATTATTTTTTACGCTGATCAATAAAACTACGGAGAGCCCATGCCGCCAGAATGCTGCCGGCAACACCTGCCAGTGCAATCAGAAATGCAGTAAATCCGAAATGTGGAAAATCACTGATTATATTACTGTCAGATCCTAATGAGATTCCGAACACAAAGATAATCAACCACACAGTCCATGTCGCTGTATGTTCAAGGATGCGAATTATACGGTACCGGCGCAACAGAGTGCCGATACCTATACAGATCAGGAGAATCAATAATACAAACATATTCCGGTCACAAACAAAAATCCATCTGATAATCTCTCTCTCAAAATCTGCATCATATAAATTAAACAGTTTCTTAATCCCGGGCCTTGTGCCTTGTCAGCGCTTCTCCGAGCCATAGTCCGCCTATTATGAGCGCGCACCCGAGCCATCCTGACAGGCCGGCGTTCTCGTTGAGGATAATCATGCCGGCGATCATTGTTACTATGGGTTGTGCATACAGGTAGTTGTTGGCTTTTACCGGGCCTATTATCTTTATGGCCCGTGCCATAAGAAGGTATGCCGCCAGAGAGCATACCAGACCGAGGAATGCAAGATTGGCCCATGTGCGTGGGTCGGCAAGAACGCTGAACGGTGCGAGGTCGTCTTCAGGTTCCATCAGCAGGAACGGGATGGCGGTTACTATTCCGTAAAAGAAACTTTTTCGTGTTATGAACCATGTGGAGTATGTGGCATTGATTTTCTTGATCAGTATGCTGTATATCGCGAAACTGACAGCGGCACCGAGAGCCAGAAGGTCTCCTGCCGGGTGGAAAGAAGCCTCGGAAGTACCTCCGAAGACCACGAGCGCTACTCCGAAAAGAGCGATGACTGAACCCATTACGATCCATTTCCCTGGACGTTCGTTTCTGTATAGCGCTCCGATGAGGAATATTGTGATGAGTGGAGAGAGTGTTGTTATGAGTGAGACGTTGGCTACGGCGGTCCTGGTCACTGCGATGTTTTCGGTTATGAAGTATATTGAGCCGCCTGACATGCCCAGAAGCAGGAATAGAAACTCGTCGCGCCATGAGTAGGCTAAAATCTGGCGGTGACATACGCACAGGATGATTATATATGCCAGAGTAAAACGATAGAGGTATATCTGTACCGGGCTCATACAGATGTTGCCCTCGGATAATACTTTGGTCGAAACGAATGACAGACCCCATACCATTGCGGTGACCAGCATACCTATGTTGGCCAAAAGGATAGTGTGCGAACTCCGGGCACCTCGTACGGACCTGCTGTTGCTGTCGATTGAGATCATAAGCCGAACTTATTCGGGATTGGTTTTGCGGTATAGGAGAGAGTTTGCTTTTAGACGCTACAAACTTACTAAAAAATCCTGGATAAACCTTTCCGTAAAGATGAAAATTTGCCTGCTGTCACGATGAACCAACGTATGGTCACGTTTGTTTAACCGGTGAGTATAACCTTTAAATAATATATTACTATGGCTAATATCAATCAGGAACTGGCCGACGGATATGCCGGGATTGCCAGTGATGCAGCAAAACTTACAGCGAAGGCTACGGCCGAGACTATGAAACATCAGTTTGTGGCTTCGAAGGATGCTACTGTCGAGGCTTTTCATAATGCAAAAGACAAGGTTGCCGATGCTACCGCGACGGCTAAGGAGAAGCTTGCGGACGCTACAGAGGTCGCTAAGGATAAGATGTCTGATGCCAAGGATAATACCGGTAATTTTCTCCATAACATCGGTGACAAGATAAAGTCGACGACCGCATCGGTGTTGGAGAAGACGGCCGACATGGTAGATAATCTCGCGGATAAAGCCCGAGGTAAGGCCGCAGAGGCCTGACTGTATAAGACTTGACAAGAATGACACAGGCGCAGAGCATACTGTCCGCTCTGCGCCTGTGTTTTATACCGATATTTTTAGAACGGGAAGTTGATGCCCAGGTTTACATTGAGGTTGGAATTGAGGGGGGCGTACTGCTTGGCCAGTTTGCCGGGGATGCAGTCGGTGGCAACGAAGAGGTTGAAGCCGGGGGCTTTGAAATTGAATATGCCGCCGAAGCTGGCTCCGAAAGTGCCCATGCCGGCGTTGACGCCCAATGACAATATCTTTACTGGCTCGATATTGGCGGACAGGCGGAATTCGGTCCACGAGAAATCGCCGTTGATGCGTGTGGTGTTCATAAGGCTGAATTTGAGTCTGCGGTATACGGGAAGCGAATATTGTGCTCCGGCTGTCATTGTCGCTCCGATACCTGTCATGCGTGAGCCGGTGTCTCCCTTGTCTTCGAGTTCGTATAACATTGAGAGGTTATCCTTGAATTTGTCGAAGCTGTCGTTGTTATCGACATTGAACGAGAAACTGTCGGTCGATACACTCTGCAGGCCGTTGGTGGTTGCTGTCACGTTGTTCTTCCACTTTATGAAGCCGAGGTCGGTGAAAGCCAGAGAGAATTCCCAGTCGGGATTCAGGGTGTATACTGCGCCGAGGTCGACGGCGCCGCCGAATCCGTTGACAGGAGAGAAGTCGTCGATATTCGCTCCGTTGACATAGTCTCGGCGGGTGTTGTCGTTATGGTCTGTCTTCCAGGCAAAACCACCTATACTGGCATACATCTCGGCGTTGACTTCTCCGATGTACTGATCCTGATACAGATGTATATTGGCTGTATTGACTGTGGCGTCGACTGCGCCTACACCGACGAGTACTTTAAGGGTTGCACCTATGCGCAGGTGGCTGTTGATCTGGTGTGAATGGTTAAGTGCGACTTCAGCCCATGCACGTCCTGTTGCTCCGAGATCTGACAGATCGTATGTCTCGTTGGCGAGACCCTGCTTTGCGAGCCGTATGATTGATTTCGGGAGTCCTATGGAGGCTGATGAGCGGGCACTGATACTTACTGTGTTATAGCCTTTCATTCCGCTGAATCCGAATGCCAGGACGGTCTCGCGCAAATCGACTCCGAGCCTCATGTGGTCTCTGAGGCCGTCAAGAGCTTCTGATGACGAAATGTGGGGATTGAGCAGAGTGGTGGTCTCGCCGTTTACGTTATAGAATATCTTGTTCAGACCGACAGTGCCATCGGTACCGAGATTGAGGTTGCCAAGGCCCGGCATAGCCACGAATCCGTGTCCTTCGTTGCCAAAGGCCGGGTTGGCCTGGAAACGATACAGGTAGTTGTCGTCAAAGTATCCTGACTGCAGGTTCTGCGCGTTTACGCCCATCGCTGTCGAAACGGTGGCCAAGGTTACCATAAGCCAGTGTGTTATATTGTGTTTCATGATTTCTGATAATGATAATGTGAAATAATCGGTGTGCTGTATCATAGTGTGTCGCGGTAATATCCGCCTACGGTTACCTTAATGTCGGAAATCTGGATGGTTTCGCTCGGACGCAGTGTCTGACCGTCTACAGAGACCTTACACATGGCGCTGTAACGTATGCCGTCAATGCCGATGATGGTTCCGTCGCTTTTCAATTCTATCGGGGCGGTGGTGCCGGCGGCTATCCTCAGTCCGCTCAGGGTCACTGTTTTCCCGGTATCGGGGTCTTTGCACGGATTGCCGTGTGAATCAAGAGGGGTGCCTGATACCACGATGTCGACGGGCAGAGAGTTTTTCACTGTGGCCGTAACGCGTATGGTGGTGACTGTGAGTTTGTCAAGGGTGTCATCTCCCCAGCCGGTATCCTCGTCCTGATATGAGATTGTAGAGCCTATGCCCAGTTCCAGAGGTGCATACAGTGAATATATTCCTTTAACCGGATCAATATCGGTATTGAGTGTGAAATCGACGACTTCACCCGGAAGCACGCGTGGATTGTCAAATGTCACGCGTATGAACTCGGGAAGACCGTCTCCGCCAAGCAGGCCTGAAAAAGATTTATAACCCACCCAGTCACACGGGCTGTAAGGGGTGTAATATCTGTCGGGGCGTGAAGGTGAGAGGCAGAAGTTGTATGGACCGGTGATACCCTTGTCGCTGCCGAGTCTGATCTCCTGTCCGGGATCAAGAGAGCAGGTGTTTGTGACATTGTTGTCTTTTACGGCTTCAAGTGTCAGACCGGCAGCTGCCTCAAGGTTATAATCGGCCGCCGGATTGTTAATGGAAAGATACAGCTGAGGATTGGCGAGTGAAACATTGGTCCCGGGCTCGTTAAGCATGTCGGGAAGGTCGGTCAGTGCCACATCGTCGATTCTGAACCCGTTGAGGCTGTATGATATGACTCCGCTCACAGACCTGACATTGATCGCATTCATGGCCGGAATAATGTTGAGGCGTACGTTCTGGGGCAGGCTTGTATCGCTCCTGCTTGTCGAGCCTATGACAAGTCCTGAGTGTACACCTACTTTACCGTTGAATCTGATGACGCCGTTATCGGCGTCACCGCCGGCGGGTGTGAAAGAGAATGTTGAGGCATCGAACTTACTGAAATCAATCTCGTCGATGTGCAGGGTCACATTGGTGTCGGAGCCGATATTCATGTTCAGGTCACCGATGGTCACAAGACCGTTGTCACACTTATAGTTGGATACGTGCAGTCCGGCCGGTATATCCAATATCAGTCGCTGGAAAGACAGGGTCTCGAACAGGTGGTTGCGGTCCTCGAGGTTCAGTCTCAGGTCTATATTCCAGTCACCTCTGATCCTGCTGATACTGCGTACGGTCCTGTCGACTGTAGCGCTGTTGAAAGTGAAATCAGTGGTGGCAGGTGTTATTTCGTAGCTTATTGTCTGTGCCGCTACCGGAAGACTGACATCACTGCCGTCATATTTAAAAATCTGGCAGTTTATCGGCTGGATCTGTCCCGGAGTTATGGATACCGGATTCACGTGAATAGGCTGACTGGCAAAATCGCCGTCAACTATTATTACATATTGATCGTCTATTTCTTTTATCACACTCTCCGGATCGAGGTCGAAGACGTTGGACAGGGTGATTGCATCAAGATTGACCGGAACAATCAGATCGTTGACTTTAACCTCGATATCGGTATTGATGTTCTCCAGGTCATAGGCGTCGTCGACACATGATGTAAAGGTGACAGCCGACAGTGTCATCGTCGTCAGTGCCTTAAGCTTTAAGCTTGTTTTCATTAGTCTTTAAGATATATATATGTGAAAAAACAGGTGCAAAGATAAGACTTTTTAACTAATTTTTCAATGTTTTTATCCGTTTTGTATGTTTATTTCGCAATAAATGCAACACTTTCCGGGTCGGGAGCCGAACATAATGGAACTCCCGGTGTTTAATTGGATAGGTGGCAGACATGGTAATCATAGAAATCCATACTGCCTGTGTATTTTATAATAATTCAATTCAGTTAAAAAAATGAAAACACGCTTCTTTTCAATTGCTTTTACTCTTGTGTCTCTCGCGTGTCTCACGTCGTGTGGTGATGACTCGGATGACCGTGACGTGAACCGTAATGATGTGCCTGAGTCATATACCAAAGCATTGACGGCCAAGTATCCTGATGCGGTGAATGTCAAATGGGAGAAGACTCCCGGATATTATATAGCCGAGTTTTCCAAACCGCAGGAGGAGTATGACGTGTGGTTTGGTCCGGGAGCCGAGTGGGCTATGACAGAGGTAGACTACGGACATAATCTTTTCTTCCTTCCGCCGGCGGTAGGGTCGGCTCTTGCCGGGAGTGAGTATGGAAAGAACCATACCGTCGAAGATGTGGCTATGATAGAGCGCACGGACCGTACGTTCTATCTTATCGAGGTGGAGCCTATGGGGGGAGGTGCCGACACGTATCTGTATTATTCACCTGACGGAACTCTTATAAAGACTACCGCGCAGGATGTCGATATAACGCCGGAGACAGAAATCTGAACAGGAGTATATCGATTGTCTCATAATACAGCTCCCTGCCTTTACCGTAATGTGAAGACAGGGAGCTGTATGTTTATTTTATCAGTTTTTTTTTGTTCAGGCAGATTCTCAGTTGTTTTCGGGGCGGAGCTGGCGGACGGTCCTGGCTGTCTGCCACATTTCGCTTTCGCGTAATTGGCGAAGTTCCTCGTTAAGTTTGTCGCGGTATCCTGGCTGAGAATTGCTGTCGATGGAAATCTGGGCCTCGTTGCCGGCTTTTACGCTGGCGTAAAGGCGTTCTACGACAGGTTTGATGGCATCGTGGAACGGTCCCATCCAGTCAAGTGCGCCCCGTTGGGCTGTGGTCGAGCAGTTGGCATACATCCAGTCCATGCCGCGTTCGGCAAAGAGAGGCATTAGTGACTGGGTGAGTTCTTCGACGGTTTCGTTGAAGGCTTCGGAGGGTGTGTGGCCATTCTCGCGCAGTACTTCATACTGTGCGAGGAGCAGACCCTGGATGGCGCCCATCAGTGAGCCGCGTTCGCCGGTGAGGTCACTGGTGGCTTCGCGCTGGAACGTTGTCTCGAACATGTATCCCGATCCGATGCCTATACCAAGTGCGATAGTGCGTTCTGCTGCCCGGCCGGTGACATCCTGATAGATGGCATAGGATGAATTCAGGCCTCGACCTTCGAGGAACATGGTGCGGAGCGATGTGCCGGAACCTTTGGGGGCTACCATGATCACATCGATGTCGGCGGGTGGAACAACTCCGGTGCGGTCGTTCCATGTGATGGCAAAACCGTGTGAGAAGTATAATGCTTTGCCCGGGGTAAGGTATTGTCTGATACGTGGCCATACCGACATTACGGCGGCGTCGCTGAGCAGGCACATCACGACAGTAGCTTTTCCGCATGCTTCTTCGATGCCGAAAAGTGTTTCACCCGGCACCCATCCGTCGGCCACAGCCTTGTCATATGTGGCGCCGGGACGCTGTCCTACGATCACGTTGAATCCGTTATCGCGCAGGTTCATGCTTTGTCCGGGGCCTTGCACGCCGTATCCTATCACAGCTATAGTCTCGTCTTTCAAAACTTCACGGGCTTTTTCCAGTGGAAATTCCTCACGGGTGATGACGGTTTCTTCTACGCCGCCAAAATTCATTTTTGCCATAGTGCTTATGTTTTATTTGTAAAGTATCTTATTGGGATTGCAAATTTACAACTAATTATTGGAATTGTGTTATGGATTATAAGTAAAAATTATAAATTTCTTATGGTCGGGTAGCTGCTCCATACTCGATGGACGCGCGTGTAGCCGGTGTGCCGTCACGTGTTATCTGGTAGGTGGCGGAATTTCCGGCAGTCGATCGGCTGATCTCAACTTTGTCGTTATAGTGTATCTCGTCCATGTAGGCTATGTCGAATCGTCTGACGGAGTGCTCGTCATAGAATTCCACGCTCCGGTCGTTGAGCATTGCCTCGATATACCGGCAAGAGTTGACGTGCCTGTTGAAATCGATGTCACAGTAGCTGAAACGGTGGCTTCTTACAATTTCGGGAGAGGTTACGGGGTGTATTCTGGCGGTGCGGGCTATGGGGCATCGTCCTGGTATGATCGGTGCATGTGACATGATATCTGTCATGTCGCCTCCGCGCCGTGTCTCCAGATCGATTGCTATCCACACTGTACGTGCATAGCCTAATGTGGCGCCTTCTCCGTCGCTTATACTGAAGCATCGCTCGGTGAAGTGGCGATTGATAAGTTCGATCCAGGTCTCGATGGTATAAAAGGTGTCGATAGCAGGGAATGTCTCCATTTCAAGCGAAAGTCTTGACAGCACCCACGCGAGGTTGTTCCCGCGCAGGTCGGCCGGCCCGACACCCAGCAGGTCGGCGTGTTCTGTGGCGGTCTCGATAAGCCGCTGTACCAGCAGTGGCAGTGAAATCTGCCGCTGGGAATTGCATTCGCTGGCATTAAGGTACAGGCGTCTGGTCAGAGTCTCGTTCATTTCAGTTCTTTTTCACGTTCCTCGAGCAATTGTGTGACATACTCGGTCGGGTCCTTGGTTATGGTTACACGTCCGCTGCGGGCAAACTGCCGTATGTCGTATCTTTTCAGGGCTTCGAACAGAGATTCTGTCTCGTCGCGGTGTCCGGTTTTCTCGATTACGGTGTATTCGGGAGTTATCTCGAGAATGCGGGCCGAATGCCTGCGTATGATCCACTCGAGGTGTTTCTCTCCGATCAGTCTGTCTGTCGGAACTTTGTATAGGGCTACTTCCTGGTATACGATGTCATCGTCGGTATACAGGAATGCCTTGATCACGTCAATACGTTTCTCGATCTGCCTGACAACTTTCTCCATCGAGGCACGGTCACTGTGTGACGTGATTGTAAACTTGCTCACTCCGGGTATGGAGCATGCGCTGGCGGTTATGCTCTCGATGTTGATACACCGCCGTGTGTAGATGGCTGTAACCTGGTTTAGAACTCCGACGGCATTCTCGGCGAAAGCCGACATGGTGAACAGCTGTTGTCTTGTATTATCGTCAGCCATAGTGGTGGATGTGGTCAAAGGGTGAAGGTGGTGTGTTGTGTGAGCAGAATGTCGTCAACGGCGTGTCCGGGAGCGATCATTGGAAAAATCATGTCGGTGGCGTCGATGCTGACGTTGATTATATAGCTTCCCGGGTGTCGGGCCATGCGGTCTATCGCTCCGTCAAGTTCCCCGCGTGTGGCGACATTCTCTCCTGCGATGCCATATGCTGCGGCTATGGCAATAAAATCGGGATTGATCATCGGTGTCTGGGAGAAACGGTCGTTGAAGAACATTGCCTGCCACTGGCGTACGTTGCCGAGGAAGTTGTTGTTCAGCAGTATGATCTTGATGTTGACGTGATACTGCATTATCGTACCGAGTTCCTGCATGGTCATCTGCAGGCCTCCGTCGCCTACGAACAGCACGACATCGCGTTCGGGCTCACCCATTTTTGCTCCTATGGCGGCCGGCAGTCCGAACCCCATGGTCCCGAGTCCTCCCGATGTTACCATGGACCGTGGCATGGTGAATCGGCTGTACCGGGCTGCGAACATCTGATTCTGACCTACGTCAGTCACAACAATGGCGCGATCGTGGAAAACTTCTGACACAAGGTTTACGACTTCGCCCATTTTTATAAGTCCTCCGCCGGTCGGGTTTACCTCGGGGTCAATGACTGTCTTTTTCTCTATTGCGTCACATTGCCCGAAGAGCGACAGCCACTCGGGGTGGGAGGCCTGGCTGACCAGTGGCACGATGGCTTCGAGTACCTGCCGGGCGTCACCATGAATGAAACATTCAGACCTGACATTCCTGTTCTCTTCGCTGGCCTCGATGTCAATGTGGACAATCCGGGCCTGAGGAGCATAATTGGCGAGCATGCTGGTGACGCGGTCGTCGAACCGAAGGCCTACGCCTATGATCACGTCGGCACGATTGGTGAGGTAGTTAGGGGCTACGTTTCCGTGCATGCCGAGCATTCCGCGGTATAGCGGATGGTCGCTGGGCATCGACGACAGTCCGAGGAGTGTGGCCGCCACCGGAGCACCTGTTTTCTCGGCAAGATCCCGGAGCGCTTTTTCGGCTCCTGATATCAGTACACCGTGTCCGGCAATTATCAGCGGTCGTTCTGCTTCGCTGATGATAGCGGCGGCGGCCTCTATTTTTTCTGAGCTGAGGCGTGGGGACGGATTGTAACTGCGTATATAGTCACATTTCTCGTAGTCCTTCCATGTCATCATTCCGATCTGTGCGTCTTTGGCGATGTCAAGCACAACCGGACCCGGACGACCTGTGGAGGCTATGTAGAATGCGCGTGCCACCATGGACGGGATATCTTCGGGCCGGCGTATCTGGCAGGCCCACTTGGTGATAGGCAGTGTTATAGCCACGACATCGGTCTCCTGAAACGCTTCGCTGCCGAGCATGCCGGATGCAACCTGTCCGGTTATGACTACCATGGGAGTGGAATCCATCAATGCGTCTGACAATCCGGTGATTATGTTTGTTGCTCCGGGACCTGAAGTTACGATCACGACACCTGGCCGACGTGTGACGCGGGCATATCCTTCGGCGGCATGAGCCGCACCCTGTTCATGTCTCACGAGTATGTGTTCAAGCTGGTCGGTACAATCATACAGGGCGTCATATACAGGCATTATGGCGCCGCCGGGGTATCCGAATACACGGTCGACTCCTTCGGCTATAAGTGATCTGATGAGAGCTTGTGCTCCCGTTATCTGCTGGTTGTTCATAACTCTTGTCTGATTATGGGTCAGTAAAAGATATTCAAAGTCTCACGCCGCCCTTGTCGGCAGACGCTACGCCGGCGGCGTAGGCTTTCAGGGCTTTGGAAATGTACCGGTCACGGTTGTGTGGCGTATAGGCTTCGGTGCCGCGGGCAAGTTCGTACTGCCGGCGTTCTTCTATCTGTTCGTCAGACAGTTCGACGCTGATCGAACGGGCCGGTATGTCGATAGTTATTATATCACCGTCTTTAATAAGCGCTATGGGTCCGCCGGCGGCCGCTTCGGGTGAGACGTGTCCTATGGAAAGTCCTGATGTGCCACCCGAGAAACGTCCGTCAGTGACCAGGGCGCATTCTTTGCCGAGGTGGCGTGCTTTGAGATAGCTGGTGGGGTAGAGCATTTCCTGCATTCCGGGACCTCCTGCAGGACCCTCGTAGGTGATGATCACGACGTCACCGGCTTTTATGCTGCCGTCAAGTATTCCTTCCACGGCGGCTTCCTGAGATTCGAATACGCGTGCTGATCCTCTGAATCGGAATATGGATTCGTCGACACCTGCAGTCTTGACCACACAGCCGTCGGGGGCGATATTGCCGCGCAGTACGGCTATGCCGCCATCCCTGACGTAGGCGTGTTCTGTATCGCGTATGCATCCGCCGGCGCGGTCGGTGTCGAGTTGTTTATAGTATGATGTCTGGCTTCCGAGCACAATGTTGCGTTGTTCTCCGGGGGCCGAACGCCACAATCTGTCGGCCTGGTCGGTGTAGTCTTTGCCTCCGATAGCCCAACGGTCTATGGCCTGGGCGAGTGTCAGGCCGTCGACGCGTTTTACAGAGGTGTCTACGAGCCTGGCATCGGCCAGCATTTTCATTATGCTCATTATGCCGCCGGCGCGGTTTACATCTTCGATATGGTAATGTGAGTTTGGCGCGACTTTACAGAGAACCGGAGTATGGCGTGACAGGGCGTCGATATCGTCAAGCGAGAAGTCGGTATGAGCCTCGTGGGCTATAGCCAGCAGGTGTAGGACGGTATTGGTAGATCCGCCCATGGCGATGTCGAGTGTCATTGCGTTGAGCATAGCCTCGCGTGTGGCGATATTGCGTGGCAGTACGCTGTCGTCGCCGCCCCGGTAATAGGCGTAAGTGTTGGCCACAATGCGTCTGGCTACTTCTTTAAACAGTTCTCGTCGGTTGGCGTGAGTTGCTACTACGGTGCCGTTGCCGGGAAGCGCGAGTCCTATGGCTTCATTGAGTGAGTTCATGGAGTTGGCGGTGAACATTCCCGAGCAAGAGCCGCATGTCGGGCAACCCTGCCGCTCGAGTCGCTCTACGGTGTCATCAGAAATAGTTTTATCAGCACTTTCGACCATGATGTCGATAAGGTCGACGGCACGCCCGTCTACATGTCCGGCTTCCATAGGTCCCCCTGAGACAAATATGGCGGGAATGTTGAGTCTCATGGCCGCAATGAGCATTCCCGGGGTGACTTTATCGCAGTTGGAGATACACACCATTGCGTCTGCCTTGTGGGCGTTGACCATGTATTCCACACTGTCGGCGATTAGTTCGCGTGATGGTAGGGAGTATAGCATTCCGTCATGTCCCATGGCGATACCGTCATCGATGGCTATGGTATTGAATTCGGCGGCGAAGCATCCCAGCCTCTCAATCTCGCGTTTTACTTCCTGTCCGATTTCGTGAAGGTGTGTATGACCCGGTACAAACTGGGTGAATGAATTAACGACTGCTATGATGGGGCGGCCTATCTGTTCCTCCGTCATGCCGTTAGCCCGCCATAGTGCGCGTGCTCCTGCCATACGGCGACCTCCGGTCGATTGTGAACTGCGTAGATTGTATTTCATATGGTGAATCTGTTATTCCTGATCTGTTGTCTGAAAAGTATAAATGTTATAATACGGCCTGTATGCTGTAAAACATAGTTATATGTCACACTCTCGCAAAGTTAGAGTGATTGTTTTTAAAAAACAAGTAAATTGAAACAAAAAAGCTGTGAATTGCACAAAATCGTAAGAAGTTACTCTGTGTGTGCAATTGTTTGTCCGGCTGGTGTGTATTCCAGATCGTTTATATACCGTATGCGGGGTTTGAAATGAGGTGAAATGAGGTCGCGTGCGGAGTCGTACAGCTCGTAGGTCGAGCCAGAGATGGAAATCATGGTATGGATGATGTCGGCGGTAGAGAATGGCCGGTTGACTGCTTCGGCTATCTGTCTTATGATATCTGTGTTGTTGTTGCGGTATGCTTTGTTGGCATATATATAGAGCGGCACTTCGACACAGTCGGGTTCCCGTCCGGCGAAGTCGTGGGTGTCATAGACGTGCTCTCCGTGATCGGACAGGTATATCATGACAGCCGGTGCGGGGTCTCCGGCTATCATTCCGATCACTTCGTTAATGATGCTGTCGGTATAAGCTATGGAGTTGTCGTAGTCGGCTATTGTCCCGGCTTTCTTTTGGTTGAGCCATGGACGGCGAGGGGTGATCTTAAGTATATCTTCGGCGGTTATTCCTGCATGTGCGGGTGGAAAACGCCGGTGGTACTGGACGTGTGATCCCATGAGGTGCATGCATATGAGCTGAAGACTGTCCCGGGGTGAAGCGAGCCTGTCATATAGTTCCGGGAGCAGTATCCCGTCGTATTTGTCGGTGAGATGGTCTTCTGAGTGTTCGCTGCCCGGATATTTTACAATGTCGGCTTCGGCAGAGTATATTCCCGAGAGGTTGGACCATAAGCCTGTCCGTTCCTGGTTTGAGATCCATGTTGTTCTGTATCCGAGTTCCCTGAACAGAGAGAGCAGGGTGGGGTATTCATACCATTCACGCTGACCGGGTTCGTCTGACATGAATGATAGTATACGGGGGATGTTGTCGCATGTCGTGGCGGCAGAGGCTATCGCATCGGTGAAAACAAACATGGAGTCTCTGGACATTTCAGATATAAACGGTGTCGTTGCCAGCGGATATCCATATGTGGCATGGTGGCCGCGGGAAGCTGACTCACCGATTATAAGGATAAGTTTTCCGGCCCGGTGGTCTGACCGGGCTGTCCCGGGGTACAGAAGCGGCCGTTGCCGTTCAAGATCCTGACGCATACGGGATAAACTTTTGTATACGCTTACGGAGTATGAGGCTGTGCGTACGGTTATCATGTGGTTGGTCTTACCCCATCCGACTGTCGCCGCATACCAGACGATATAGGCCGTTCCGCAAATTCCGGCTGTGATTACTGTGGCTGTGAATACTGTCGGGGGGATGCGTCTGATGAGCAGTACGGTTCCGGTCAGTAGTGTTATTGTGAGAATACCGGCTGTATTGAACATATGATCCGTTATGGCTGTGATCAGGCCTGGAATGAACTCCATCATCTCCCGACTGTCTGATTCGAATAATATCAGAATGAGCTTTCTGGAGATACCGAATCCGTACAGGCTGTAGGTCACGGCATTTATGACTGACAGCAATATGAACAGACCGATGATGATTCTTGCTGTCAGGCGGATGGCCCTGCGGTGTCGGGTAACAGTCAGCATCATACAAAATAAGGTGGATTTGAGAGATGCGAAACATATGAGTCCTGCCATGACAGGTAAATCGTAATCATGCTCGATATAGTATCCCAGAATATCTATGACAGAAAGTATTGAGACTGCAAACAATATAAGCCATATTCTTGGCGAGAAGGTGAAATATTTGGTAATAATGGATTTCATGATACAAAAATACAATTTAAATTTGTATATTTGACTCAAAGAATTGGCTTCGCCACCGCGAACCATGCTCCGCATGACTTTCGCTATTCTTTTCGTCGAATATTCTTAGTATATTTGACTCACATAATTGCTTTCGGCTCCGCGCACCGGCCTTGCGGCCGGCGATCGCTATTATGTTTTGTCGAATATCTCCGTGTCCAATGCTTACGATTAGCAAAGGCAAATAAATTTTATGTCGCTCTCGATTTATCTTTTTAAACAAGGGTATTATGGCTATTAAAATTAATCTTCCTGCTTCGGGCGACGGTGCCCGTCATGAAATTCCGCTGTGTGCGCGTCAGCTTGTTGTAATCGGAGCTAACGGCAGCGGTAAGTCTCGTTTTGCTTTATCGATGGCTCATGACCTGGGTGGCAGAGGATTCCGTATTTCTGCTCTTGATGCGCTATACCTTCAGGGGGATGCTGCAGACGACGGGTCGGTGAGCCGTCTTCACTGTGCCGCAGGGGTGGCTCTGGGCGGTAAGACTGAGTTTGACAGGCTGATAGCATTATTGCTCCATGACGAGATGTCCAATCTTCTCTCTTATAAGCTTTCCAGGGCATCAGGCCGAAAGGATGCCGGTCTGGGAGTGACGCGTCTTGACCGTCTTATAGAGTTGTGGCAGGAGATTTATCCCGGCAACAGGATGCTTATAGAGAGTGAGCGTCTGCAGTTCATGCGTAGCGGCCATGATGATATATATGCGGTCAATCGTCTGAGTGATGGCGAACGTGCGGTGCTGTATCTCGGAGGTGCGATGCTGTATGCCCCGCAGGGAGCTGTGGTGATGGTCGACAATCCGGAGATGTTCCTTCATCCGACGGTTATGCAGGCGTTGTGGAACAGGCTGGAACAGATGCGTCCGGATGTAACGATGGTCTATACCACCCATGATCTTGAGTTTGCGTCATCACGTCCGGGTGCGGCTATTGTGTGGGTCAGAAATTATGATCCGGCATCTGTTACATGGGATTATTCCATACTTCCTCCCGGGTCACCTTTAGGCGAGGAGATGTATATGACCATCATGGGGGCACGCAAGCCGGTTCTCTTTATTGAGGGCGACAGTGTCAATTCGATTGACGGGAGGCTGTATCCGCTGGTCTTCAAGGATTATACCGTCAAGCCTCTGGGCAGTTGCAATAAGGTTATCGAGTCGACCCGTACTTTCAATGATCTTAATTCGTTTCATCACATGGTGTCGACCGGAATAGTTGACCGTGACCGTCGTACGGATGCGGAGGTCGAATATCTGAGGCGCAAGAATGTCATGGTTCCCTCGGTGGCGGAAATAGAGAATATCATGCTTCTTGAGGATGTGGTCAGGGCGGCGGCGGCAGCGCGCGGCCGTAATGAGAATCAGGTGGCAAAGCGTGTCAGGCAGAATGTTATAAAGTTATTTGCCGGAGAGTACAGGCAACAGGCGCTGATGCACACGCGTCATCATGTCAAACGTACGGTTGAGTATCGTGTCGACGGACGTTTCGGTTCGATCGACGAACTGGAACAGCATATGGCCGGTCTGGTCGACGAGATAGCGCCCAGGCGTATCTATGAGCAGTATTGCCGGGAGTTCAAGGGGTACATATCGGATGGTGACTATGACGGTGTGCTGAGGGTCTATAACCGTAAGTCTATGCTTCCTTGCAGCAATGTGGCCCCGATGCTCGGTCTTAACAACAAGGACAGCTATATCAATTATGTACTCAGGCTGTTGCGTGATGACGGTGAGCCGGCATGCCGTATCCGGACGGCTGTGCGTCATTGTTTCAATCTTGAATAAACATGGGGCGCGGTTCAGTTGTGAAGTGACCCCAAAAAGTTGGACAGATTAAACATTATCCAGTTATAGAAAGAGTTCGGTATTGTACCGGGCTCTTTCCTTTTAACCGGGCTTTAATTCTTTTATTGTTAAGTAAGTCGTGGAAATTAGTTTATATCAATATTGGAAGTTGATATGGATGAGATTCCGGCTTACGGCAAAGGCGCATAGCCATAGCTCTGTAACTGCGGAGTAAGACGGAATATCGCCATAGCAACAACAAGATTTGGTATAAACTAATATTCACGACTTACTTATAACGCGAGTTCGGGATAAGAAATGCCCTGAAAAAGTTGAATCGGCAGCTTGAA
>CAJUBL010000051.1 GCA_910584665.1 uncultured Muribaculaceae bacterium
AAACACGTTGTCGCGTCTTATTCCTGCTGATGACTACAGGGTTGTTAAACCGTATATAAGGTCTTCGATAAGTTATCGCTGGGCCGGGAACAGGTGGTCGTTGATAAAGTAACCATACAATAATCACACGCGATGCAGGAGTCAATCTCTCTTTTTGATCTGAACAGCCGTATCTCCGGAGTATTGACACGAGAGGCTGGGGTGCGTAATGTATGGGTGACAGCTGAGCTCAGTGACGTTTCCGTAAGGCGTGGCCACTGCTATATGGAATTATTGCAGAAGGACGAGAACGGAGTGCAGGTCGCAAAGGCCCGTGGAGTGATATGGGCAAGCAGTTACGCTCAGCTTAGCCGTGATTTCAGTATTTCCACCGGTCAACGTTTCGAGACCGGTATAAAGCTAATGGTCAAGGTTTCGGCAACGATGCATCCGGTATTCGGTTTATCGCTGGTGATTACTGATCTGGATCCGGACTATACGATGGGTGATCTGCTGAGGCGTCGTCGTGAGATTGTAGAGCGGCTTACCAGAGAGGGTGTCATAAATATGAACCGAGAGTTGGTATGGCCGGCTGTTCCGCAGCGTATAGCTGTGATCTCGGCGCCTGGAGCTGCCGGTTACGGTGATTTTATGAATCAGTTACTGAACAATTCGTCACGGCTCAGATTCAGGCCCCGTCTGTTTCCTGCAGTCATGCAGGGTGAGAAGGCCGCGGCTTCGATCATACAGGCTCTGAACAGCATTAATGCCGATGGCGGATGGGATTGTGTTGTTATAATACGTGGCGGTGGCGCTACGAGCGATCTGCAGTGCTTTGAAGACTATGGTCTGGCGCTCAATATAGCTCAGTTTGAGATTCCGGTCATAATCGGCATAGGTCATGAGCGGGATGTGACTCTTCTCGACTATGTCGCCAATATGAGGGTCAAAACACCTACGGCTGCGGCTGAGTGGCTTGTGGGGCGTGGTGAAAAGGCTCTGTCCGATCTTGATATCATCGGACAGAGGATATATAAAACAGTATCGGAACTGGTAGGCGGATGTAAGGAGCAGCTGTCATATTATAGTGGTATTTTACCAGTGTTGCCCCGTGAGGCAGTGGGGCGGGCGTCTCTGAGGCTTAACAGAGCTGTGGCTTTATTGTCTGGTGTAAGTGCGTCCCGTCTTTCGCCGGCTCGTTCGAGACTTGATGTCATTGCGTCAAATGTTGCGACTGTTTCTGCCCGGGCTATATCCGGTGCCAGGGATCGTCTTGTTGCCGCAGAGCAGCTGATTGCGGCTTTATCGCCTCAGTCAGTGCTTAATCGCGGATATTCTATAACGCGTGTCAACGGACATGTGGTGATCAGTAGCGGACAGATTGCGTCCGGAGATGTTATCGAGACTACTCTTTCCGATGGAACGATAAGGTCTGTAAGTATATGAATATAAATCAGAATAGCAATGGAACTGAAACCCGTAAACGAGTTAACCTATACTGAAGCGATCGGTCAGCTGGGCCAGATAATAAATGTGATGCAGGGCGAGAACTGTGATATTGACAAACTTGCGGCATATACACGCCGTGCTACTGAGCTGATTGCCGAGTGCCGTCGCCGACTGACGGTTACTGATGAGGAACTCGCAAAGATTCTTAAGGATCTGCAATAAATCGGGTTCCTGTTCAGTCAAGCGGAGTCTTTATCAGAATCGTTCCGTCGCTCAGTCCCTTATTATATAGTTCGAGCCGCAGACGTTCTTCATATTCCTGCCTTGATCTGTTAAACAGGTCTCTTCGTATGCGTTCTTCGGCACGTTCGAGTGGCATTGTCGAGCCGGTTCGGAGATATTCGGTGATCTCGAGAAGATGTGTATATCCGTTTGCGCTGGTTTCAAGATGTCTGTGCTGGCTTAGGAATAGGTCTGGCGACTGACCGAAGTCGTATGGTATGCGTGTCTCGATCTGTTCCCAGTCGACCCAGTGGTCCCGAAAATAGTCGTAGTGTATCAATCCCTCGAGATCCTGTTTTTCCAATCGGTCGATATCGGCGTCCCGCGTAGATCTGTATAGTTTTTTTACTTTTGCCAGTGATGGTGAATTGTCGGCTATCTTGATGTATACACCTTTGACAAGAGGTCGTTCTATTTTGAAATCCCTGATATGCCGGTCGTAGTAGGCCTGTACACTGTCGGCCGGGAAATCGCGGTCACCGTGCTGCATGAACATGAGCCGGCGGTATTCCCAGGCTATGAGTTCGTTTCGGTAGTCGTTGACCATGCGGTCTATCTCGGACATGTCAGGAATATTTCGGATAGCGACCTCTCCCATGATGCGAGAATCTATCCATGACCTGACGTATGCACGTGCCAGTCTCGTGCTGTCCTGGTCTGACAGACGATGCGCAAGCGCTTTGTCTATCTCGTTGCGCATGAGACGCTGTTTTCCTATCCGGGCAATGAGATCCGGATCATTGTCGGGGTTGTCGGCAGAGCATCCGCCGGCAAATGTAAGTGCGGCAATAAGAAGGCATGATGCTATGACGATGCCAGTGTGTTTCATCGGGCCTGTCTGAGTACTTTCTTGTTGATCTTTATTTTGTGACGTGAACGCATGTCTTTGATCCATGCCTCTTCCAGGTGGGCCTGGTAGTCGGTGGTGATGGCTCCACGTTCGTCTGCTACTTCGACGGGGGCTTCAAGTATGACGGGCTGATAGGCGATGTAGGATACCCACTTGCCTGTTGCGGCCGGTTTCTCTCCGTTGAATCCAAGGTAGTCGACAATGGCATTTTCGCCCTTGGCGGCTATGACGCGCTCTACTCTGATCTCTCGTCCGCAGAGCTGTCGCAGAGCCGAAGCGAGATCTTTGCCGTCAACTTTGGTCTCGGATAGAAATTTACTGGCTACGTTGAGTATTGAATCGCTTGTGGCGAATATGATGTAGCTCTTAAACTTAGGGGTGTCCCATGTATAGCGGTCGCGGTGGGAATTGAACCACTTGTCGAGTCCTTTGGTGTCGTCCTTTGCCCGTGTCCAGACGTTGCGGTCGCTTATGTCGAAAAGCAATATGCCGTCGCGGTATTCGTTGAGCAGATTGCGGTAGTCTGCATTTTCGTTGGCCAGATCGTCGATCGCAAGACTGGTGATGACTTCGTCGATCATCGCATTGAGCCGTTGTGTCAGAATATCATATGCCTGAGCAGGTTCGATTCCATTCATCGGAGCGACGTTGGAAACAAGTTCGGATAGAAGGATCTGTCTGCCTCCGTCTAATGTGGCGACGGGTGCCGGCATGGAGGCAAAACGTGCAATGGTAGCCGAATCAAGGCTTCCGTTACTCCGTATCACTGATTCGACCATGGCGAGAGCCGGATGGTTCATGGTGAGGTTGAATTTCTGCTTGTAGCGGTCGAGAGCCGCTTTACGTGGGAGAGACCCGCGCTCATCCTGTGCGATGGTGTTTTTTATCATGGGAGTCATCGCCTCTTTTGACCCGATACCTCTGGAGTCAAGACGTCTGATGATGTGATATCCGAAATCTGTTTCGACGATTCCGCCTGTCTGTCCGTCGGCAAGAGCAAAAGATGCGTCCTCGAACGGTTTTACCATGCGTCCGGTCGAAAACCACGGGAGTCGTCCTCCCTGTCGGGCTGATCCGGGATCTTCGCTTTCACGTGCGGCGATGTCATCGAAGTCGGCACCGGCAACGAGCAGGTTGTGGATCGAGTCTATCTCGTTGCGTTTGGTTTTGATCTGGTCCGGGGATAATCCGCGTGTAAGTTTGAGGATGTGCTGTACAAGAACTTCTCCGCGAGCCTGACGGCGGCCTGTCGGCTTGACGATATGGATGCCGAAGGGAGTTTCAACTATCTCCGATATCTGTCCGACGGGAGTTCTGTAGGCTGCGTCCTCGAAAGTGTATGGGAACCGGCAGGCGGTTATGTATCCCATGTTGCCGCCGCGGTCACGTGATGCACGGTCGATTGAGAACCGGCGTGCCATATCCTCGAAATCACCGCCGGCCAGGATGGCTGAGCGTATGGAGTCAAGTGTGGTGCGGCTGCGCAGTTTCTCGTCGGGTGTTTTGCCTGAGAACATCATGATGTGGCTGACGTTAACTTCCTCTTTGAGCCGGTTGTAGATCTCATCAATGATCTGTTGCTCGACTGTCTGGTCGGTAAGATAAGGCTGGGCAAGGTCGTGTGCGTATCCTTTCAGTTCGTTGCGGAATGTCGATGTGGTGTCTATCCCTGCAGCTTCGGCTTCGGTAACCTTAAGTTTGTAGTTGATAAACATCTCGAGATACTGGTCGATGGTCTGTGGCGCCACTTGCTGAGAGTTGTTCTTGTGGTACAGGTACTCGAATTCTCCAAGAGTTACGGGGCGTTTGTCAATGGTTAGCAGTACTTGGCCGGCGCGGTCAGCCTGAGGTTCCGCGGCGATTATGGAACCGCCGGCTATAAGCAGCAGCGCTGCCGAAAACAGTATCTTTTTCATTGAAGTATGTTGCAACTAAGAAAAATGCGTTATAAATGTCTTTATAACTTTTATAACGCATTTTTGAAAAAAATATTATATCTCAAATATGTTACTGGTGATTGGCGCTGTAGTTGGGGGCTTCGGCTGTTATCGCTACGTCATGGGGATGACTTTCGGCAACACCGGCATTGGTGATACGTGTGAACTTGGCGGTATGGAGTTTGTCAATATTCTCGGCTCCGCAGTAACCCATACCGGCGCGGAGACCGCCGAGCATCTGGTATACTACCTCGTATAGCGATCCTTTGAACGGAACGCGGGCTGCGATGCCTTCCGGGACGAGTTTCTTTGTATCGGTCTCGCCGGCCTGGAAGTATCGGTCCTTCGATCCCTTTTCCATGGCTTCGAGTGAGCCCATACCCCGATATGCTTTGTACTTACGGCCGTTGTATATGATGGTATCACCGGGAGACTCTTCTACTCCTGCGAGCATGCCTCCGAGCATTACTGAGTAGGCTCCTGCGGCGAGTGCTTTAACTATATCACCCGAGTAACGTATGCCGCCGTCTGCTATCAAAGGCACGCCGGTGCCCTGCAGGGCCTTGGCCACATCATATACAGCTGTGAGCTGTGGAACGCCTACTCCGGCTATAACGCGTGTTGTGCAGATAGAACCGGGGCCGATACCTACTTTGACTCCGTCAGCACCGTTTTCTACGAGGTATCTGGCCGCTTCGCCTGTTGCGATGTTACCTACAACGACATCTATGTAAGGGTATTTTGCCTTGACGGCCTTGAGTACTCCTATTACGCCTTTGGAGTGACCATGTGCTGTGTCAATGACAATAGCGTCGACACCGGCGGCTACAAGCGCGTCTACGCGATCCATGGAGTCGGCGGTGACACCTACGCCGGCGGCTACACGCAGGCGTCCGAGCGAGTCCTTGCAGGCGTTGGGTTTGTCTTTGGCTTTTGTTATATCTTTATATGTGACGAGACCTATGAGCCGTCCGTCGTTGTCAACCACAGGCAGTTTCTCGATTTTGTGCTCTTGCAGTATCCGTGCGGCTTGCTCGAGATCTGTGGACGTGTTGGTGGTCACAAGGTCCTTGCTTGTCATTACCTCGTCGATGGTACGGTTGAGGTCGCGTTCGAAACGCAGGTCTCGGTTTGTTACTATGCCTACGAGATGGCGCTGTGCGTCAACGACAGGAATGCCTCCGATGTGAAATTCCTCCATCATGGCGAGCGCGTCGCGTACAGTACTGCCGCGCTTAATTGTGACGGGATCGTAGATCATACCGTTCTCGGCTCTTTTCACCGCGTGGACCTGACGTGCCTGCTCGTCGATCGACATGTTCTTGTGTATTACACCGATACCGCCTTCGCGGGCTATGGCGATAGCGAGTTTGGCCTCGGTAACGGTATCCATGGCGGCCGACACGAGGGGTACATTCAGAACGATGTTACGTGAGAAACGGGTCTGCAGGTTGACGCAGCGCGGAAGAATTTCTGAGTAAGCGGGTATCAGGAGTACGTCATCAAAAGTCAGACCATCCATTTTAACCCTATCGGCAATAAATGACATAGTTGTTTATGGTTTTATTGCGTGCAAAGATAATAATAATTTTGCAATCCCGCAAATTGTCAGAAATCTCCGCTGTCTCCGCTGTCAGTGGCAAACGCATCAGTTGTCTTTCTGATATACATGTCAGGTCATGAGGACTATGCCGGTATTGAACTTTTGCCTTCATATCTCCGGCGTATTTTGACCTGACTACTTAGGGTCGGTGAGAAATCCACGGTTGCGGAGGGCCCGGGCCATGTTGTAGTGTTCGCCTTCGCGGTAATAATCGGTGATGTGACTCGCCCAGTCGTTGCCGGTACGGGAGCCTGCACGGGTTGAGTTATATTCTGTTACTATGGTGTCGTAGGCTTTTAGTTCAGGCAGCAGGTCATCGTTGCGGTATGTGTTGTGGTGTATGAGCAGAGACTCGGGCTGTTTTGGCTTGATGTCGGGATGTTCGCGCGGAATGCCTATTGCGAGACCGCATACGATAGTGACGCCCCGGGGCAATTGCAGGAGCTCCGACAGACGGTCTGGTGCGGCGGTACGCATGTATCCTACACAGCATGTGCCCAGACCACGGCTTTCGGCTGCCGTGAGTGCATTCATCAGGGCGAGTGTGGCGTCAATGATACCTACGGTATAACCGTCAACCGTGCGGACAAACGGAATGTCGCTGATGCCTTTGTCCCGGGCGATAACCGATATCTTGTTATAGTCGGCGCAGAACACGAGGAAATGGTTGCATGTCTTTATCTGTTTCTCGCCGGTGATTTCGTAAATGAGTTCTTTCAGCGGCTGGTCATCAATGTCGATGACGGTATATTGCTGACCGTTATAGCTCGTCGGAGTGTTGCGTATGGCGTTGTAGATGTATTGCATGTCGTCGGAGGGAATGGGTAATCGCTCGTATCGGCGTATGCTCCGACGTTCAAGAATGGTTTTTTCGACAGTTTTTGACATATGTGTATATTTTAATGTTCAGAGCTTTAACAAGTCCGGCTGTGTAATAGTTCAGGAAAAAGCATTTGTATATTAAGTATAATCAGGGACATTATCGTATTGTTGGATAGAATCAGTTATATTGTCATGAACCAGTTATTGATATCTTCAATAGTATTAAGCTGTGCGGTACTTACGGCAGCTTCCCAGTCGATCGACATCGTGTCGCCTGACGGACGTCACCGGCTTGAGATGGAACGTGTGGTGTTGCCGGACGGTGCGGCGGGGGAGCTGCGCTATAGTGTGACGTTTGACGGGCGTCCTGTGATCAATGAGTCGCGGGCCGGTCTTGAACTGGATCAGCGAGTCTGGGAAATGGCTCTTAATGTGGGGAAGCGCCGGCTGGCGCAGCCCGACTGCTGGATGGATGACTTTGTTGTCGATTCTGTATCGGTTCATGCGCCTGTAGACTCGGTGTGGAAACCTCTGTATGGAGAACGTTCCATGGTCAGGGACTGTTACAACTCGGCTACTCTGCATATGTCGAAGCATGATGCGACAATGTATCGTCTTGATGTCGAGGCAAGGGCCTACAATGAGGGAGTGGCGTTCAGATACTATTTTCCGGAACATCCTGCCGCTATTTTCCATAAAGTAGTGGATGATCTGACAGACTATGCTATACCGGAGGGGGTGATGGCGTGGAGTGAGCAATGGGCTCAGGCGCCGTTTGACTATACTCCGATAGACAGTATCTTAAAGCCTGTGGAGAGAGCACTGACGCTGGAGTATCCCGGTGGTTACTGGGCGGCTTTGCTCGATGCCGATGTGGATGACTGGTGTCTTACAAAGTTTGTGGCCAGGGCCGACAGAAAGTCGACTCTGACTTCGGTGATGTATTCGCCGGTTGATATCGTGACATATTATGCTACTCCGTGGAAAATTATCATGGCGGCCGATACGCCCGGTCAGCTACTCGAACACAATGACATCGTACTGAACCTTAACGACCGGTGTGCCATAGATGACACATCGTGGGTGAAGCCTGGCAAGATAATGCGTGAGACGACTCTCACGAACGATGGGGCGCGTGCTACTATCGATTTCTGTGCCGAACACAATATTCCCTATATGCTTTTTGACTGGAAATGGTATGAACCGTGTACTTCACACGATGGGGATGCGACAAGGGTGATCGACAGGCTTGATATGCCTGAAGTCGTTGCCTATGGCCGTGAAAAAGGGGTGGGGGTATGGCTGTATGTCAACCAGCATGCCTTGATGAAGCAACAGAGAGAACTGTTTCCGCTATTGAACGAATGGGGAATTGTGGGAGTGAAGTCCGGATTTGTGCAATATGCATCTCATCGCTGGGCCACATGGCTTCATGATATGGTGAGACTGGCTGCCGACAACAAGCTGCTGATGAATATTCATGATGAGTATCGTCCGTCGGGTTTTTCGCGTACATATCCGAACCTTCTTACTCAGGAGGGTATTCATGGCAATGAGGAATGGCCTGATGCCCGCCATGATACAACATTACCATTCACCCGCATGATCAACGGTGCCGCCGATTATACGATATGCTACTATGACAAACGTCTGAGAAACACTCATGGTCACCAGCTGGCGGCGTCACTCGTGTTCTATAGCCCGTTGCTTACGCTGTACTGGTATGATACGCCGTCACGCAGTAACGGTGAGCCGGAGATGGAGTGGTTCGACAATCTGGAGACTACGTTTGATGATACGCGGGTGATTTCCGGATATCCCGGACGGGAGATCACAATGGCCCGACGCAAAGGCGATGTATGGTGGCTGGCCGCTATGAACGGTAATGACGGGATGCTTCATACGGTAGCTCTTGATTTTCTCAAACCTGATATGACATATATTGCGAAAGTATATAACGATGATACTGAGGTTAAAACAGCTACAGGAGTGAGATGCTCAAGCTACACGGTTACCGCCGGAGATATACTGCGTTTCAATCTTGCTCCGCGTGGCGGAGCTGCTGTATATCTGACTCCTGCCGTTGATAAAAATGAGATGAGACAACATAAGAAATACAAGAATCAGGTTCTGTGATATGAAAAAAAATTCGATATACATGCTGATGCTGGCTCTGATATCCGGAGCCAGCGTAAGTGCCGAAGTGTCGGAAACCTGGAATCCGGACAACGGAGACGGGACCTATACAAATCCGATAATCCACGCCGACTACAGTGATCCGGATGTGATAGCCGTAGGTGATGATTTTTACATGACGGCTTCGAGTTTTCAGTGTATACCTGGATTGCCGATATTGCATTCGCGGGATCTTGTGAACTGGGAGATTGTCAATTATGCCCTTGACCGTCTGGTACCTGAGGATTTCTACTCTAAGCCACGTCATGGTAAGGGTGTATGGGCTCCTTCCATGCGATATCATGATGGGGAATATTATATTTATTGGGGGGATCCGGACTTTGGGATCTTCATGGTCAGGACTACCGATCCCTGTGGACGGTGGAGTGATCCGATTCTGGTCCGGGAGGGAAAGGGCATGATCGATCCCTCGCCGTTGTGGGATGATGATGGCAAGGCTTATCTGGTCAACGGCTGGGCCGGTTCGCGTGCCGGTTTCAACAGCGTGCTGACGGTGTGGGAGATGACGTCTGACGGTAAATCTCTTATGGGTGCACCTGTGATAGTATTTGACGGTAATGACGGTGTGAATCATACTGTCGAAGGTCCAAAGTTTTATAAACGTGACGGATATTATTATATAATGTGTCCGGCAGGCGGTGTTGTCGACGGCTGGCAGCTGGCATTGAGATCCCGGTCGCCTTATGGACCGTATGAGTCGAAGATAGTGATGTCGACAGGCGACAGCGGGATCAACGGACCTCACCAGGGAGGATGGGTAGAGACTGCTTACGGAGAGAACTGGTTTATCAATTTTCAGGACAAAGGTCTGTACGGGCGAGTGTTGCATCTCAATCCGGTGAAATGGGTCGACGGCTGGCCTGTGATGGGAAAGGACGGCGAGCCAGTCAGGCGTCATGTGAAGCCTGTCGTGAGGGGTGAGTGTATGATGGTTAATCCGGCAGAGAGCGATAGCTTTGATTCGCGTCACCTCGGACGTCAATGGGAGTGGCATGCGAATTACAGTCCCGAGTATGGCATGACGACTGATCTGGGCTTTATGAGAATATACGGATACCGGCGTCCTGCAGAGGAAATCAATTTCTGGACTGTTCCCAATCTGCTGTTGCAGAAGTTTCCGGCTGCGGCTTTTACAGCGACTGCAAAAGTTACAGTATCGGCTAAGGCCGAAGGCAATATGTCGGGCGTGATTGTTATGGGGCATGATTATGCCCGCTTTGGTGTCGTTAAGACTGACGGTGATGATTTTGAATTGCAGCTTATAACATGCGGGGATGCCGAACAGGGGGGTGAGGAGAATGTTCAGAATATTGTAAATCTGAAACCGACCCGTATCTATGCGGCGGGTCTTCATCCGAATTATGAGCTGAATATATGGCTCCGGATCAAGGTTGCCGAGGGAGGGGGCTGTACGTTTTATTATAGCCTTGACGGCATAAGGTTTCATCACGCAGGCGGAAGATTCCAGGCTCGTCAGGGCAAATGGATCGGAGCCAAGGTGGGTATGTTCAGTGTGACCCCGGACGGTACCGATCGCGGATGGATCGATATAGATGAGTTTAAGATGACTAAATAGCGAATATTAAAAAAAAACTATAGCCTTGAAATACTCTGATCTTAGAATTTGTATCTTGTTTGGTACGGCCGTGATGTCGGCGGCCATTACCGGTTGCAGTTCGCCTTGCCGGACGGTTGATGTGGATGCCGATCTGAAATTCTGTCATACCCATGTCAGGCTCGCATTGACCGATCTCGTGTCGGGTGACAGTTCTGACTATTCAATGATTCCCCGCAATATAGCGCCGGGAGATTCTCTATGGACATTGCGTCCGGCTACAGCCGAGGAGTGGTGCAGCGGTTTCTGGCCCGGTGTGTTGTGGCTCGACTATGAGTCGAGCCGCGATGAAGAGGTCGGCTTTCAGGCTCGCCGGTATACCGAGGCTTTGGAACATATACTTGATAAGCCCGTGTTTGACCATGATCTCGGATTCCTCATGTTCTGCAGCTATGGTAATGCTTACCGTATAACGCGCGAACCTCATTATCGTGATGTGATATTGCGTACGGCTGATTCGCTGGCTACATTGTTCAATCCCAGTGTGGGCACGATGTTGTCGTGGCCCCGTAATGTCGGGCTGTTTGGAG
The DNA here is from genome assembly GCA_910584665.1 of uncultured Muribaculaceae bacterium. GTDB lineage: Bacteria > Bacteroidota > Bacteroidia > Bacteroidales > Muribaculaceae > JAAVFS01. The sequence continues at coordinate 11,264 of CAJUBL010000051.1, forward strand.
GTCACAATACCATCATGGATAATATGATAAATCTGGAGACTCTGTTCTGGGCTGCCGACAATGGCGGTGACCGCCTGTTACGTGACATTGCAGTGAAACATGCCGAGACTACTATGAATAATCACTTCCGCGATGACGGTACCTGCTATCACGTCGCAGTATATGATCCGGCAACCGGGGCGTTCAGGCGTGGCTGCACCCATCAGGGTTACAGTGATACTTCAACATGGGCACGTGGCCAGGCGTGGGCTGTCTATGGCTATACGGTGGTATACAGGGCTACACATGACAAACGTTTCCTTGATTTTGCCTGTAAGGTGACTGATGCATATCTTGACCGTCTGCCGGAGGATTATATACCGTATTGGGATTTTGATGATCCATGTATTCCTGACGCACCCCGTGACGTCTCGGCAGCGTGTGTAGTGGCTTCGGCGCTGACGGAACTGATAGGATATTGTGACAGTGAGCATGCCCTGCGTTACGCTTCCGGACTCGAAAAGATGCTTGTATCGCTTTCCTCGGATGCTTACCGTCCTGCCGGCCGATGCCGTTCGGTTCTGTTGCATTCCACGGGACACTATCCTGCTGGATCTGAAATTGATTATTCTATAATTTATGCTGATTATTATTATATGGAAGCGCTGACCCGGTTTGCAAAAATAAAAGATCAGCCAGTCTTTGACACTGTCGGGAATATGGCCGCCAGGTAAAAGCAAAATAAATTTGATTTGCTCCCGATTTATATGTACATTTGCATCATTGTGTCGATGACGCGAATAATTAACCCATAATAATAATCTTAAACTGTATTTGTAGAAAAATGAACAAACCGTATGTCGTAGGAATAGATATAGGTGGAACCAATACCGTTTTCGGTCTTGTTGACGCCCGTGGAACAGTTGTGGCCTCAAGTTCGATCAAGACAGGTATCTACCCTGAGTTTGACCAGTATATCGAGGCTCTTAACGAGGGGTTGCAGACCTTGATGAAAACAAATGGCGCTGAAGGTCAGGTGCATGGTATAGGTGTGGGTGCGCCTAATGCCAATTATTATACAGGCAAGATAGAGCATGCTCCCAATCTTGTATGGAAAGGCGTGCTTCCCCTTGCCGAGGCTTTATCGTCCAAGGTAGGTCTTCCCGTGTCAATAACCAATGATGCCAATGCTGCCGCCATCGGTGAAATGACCTATGGGGCTGCCCGCGGTATGAAGGATTTTATCATGATCACACTCGGTACCGGTGTGGGCGGCGGTGTTGTGTGCAACGGTTCTATGGTCTATGGATTTGACGGCATGGCCGGTGAACTCGGACATATAACCGCACGTCGCAACGGCCGTCTATGCGGATGCGGCCGTAACGGATGTCTCGAAACGTATTGCTCGGCAACAGGAGTTGTGCGTACTGCCTATGAGTTCCTCGAGGCACGTGTAGACGAACCCACTCTGCTCCGAGACCGTGAGAATCTTACATCCAAGGATATCTATGATGCAGCTGTTGCCGGTGACCGGATGGCTCAGGATGTATTCGAGTTCACGGGTAAGGTTCTTGGTGAGATGCTTGCGGAGTATGTCTCATTTACTTCGCCTCAGGCGATCATTATCTTCGGCGGCCTTGCAAAGAGCGGAGATATGCTGATGAAACCTCTGCGTGAGTCGTTCGAGGCCAATAATATGCCTATCCACAAGGGTAAGGTGAAGATCCTCCTGTCAGAACTCAAGGAGGCTGATGCCGCAGTTCTCGGCGCATCGGCGCTCGGCTGGGAGGCAAAATGAATTTTGTCGCGGTATATTTGATTTTAAATTCCCGGGATGGCTGTTATGACAGTCTGTTCCGGGAATTATTGTCTGTCGCCGGATCTGTTATGATCTGTGCGGTTCCGGGCTGTGTGCCGTACGGCCGAAGAACCGGCTGACTATTATGGCGAGCGCTCCGTCTCCGGTAACGTTACATGCTGTGCCGAAGCTGTCCATCGCGATATACAAGGCTATCATCAGGGCATTGTCGGTCTCGCTGAATCCGAGCATAGACGACAGTAGCCCCAGGGAGGCCATGATTGCTCCTCCGGGGACGCCTGGCGCGGCTATGATTGTGATGCCGAGCATTGCGATAAATCCGGCAAACTGTCCTGCGTCATAGGGTATGCCCTGAGTTATCATCAGGGCCAGGGCACAGGCTACAATCTTGAGCGTGCTGCCCGACATGTGTATGGTGGCGCATAGCGGAACGACGAATCCGGCCACATCCTCGTCGACACCGTTACGTATGGTCTGCTTCAGTGTCACTGGGATTGTCGCTGCCGATGACTGTGTGCCGAGTGCGGTAAAATAAGCAGGCATCATAGTCCATAGAGTCTTGAACGGATTGCGGCTTATCGTACCGCTGGCAAAAAATGATGCTGTGATATACTGGATTATGAGTATCAGGATGTGAAGTGCGAATATAACGGCTATGATCTTTATAAATGTCAGCAGGATCATTCCGACCTGACCTTCCATTGTCATTTTCATGAAAATGCCGAAGATGTATATTGGCAGCATCGGGATTATGGCGCGGTTGATGACAAAGGTGATGATGTCACGTGTTTCGTCAAGAAGACGTTTGATGGTATTCCCATCCTTAAGTCGGGATGCGCCGAGACCTATGATGAATGCCAGCACAAGAGCGCTCATTACGGAGAACAGTTCGGGTATACGGATGGTGAAATATGGCATGATGTTTTCTGATGCGGCTGTATCGGAGATGTGTCCGGCGGGCTGGATGAGACTTGGAAAACACCATGCTCCGGTAAGGTATGATGCGAAGCCTGCACATAGCGTGGCCAGATAGGCGAGCAGTGCCGTGAAGAACAGCATTTTTCCTGCACGCCTGCCTATGTCGGCGATTGCCGGTGCCACGAAACCGAGGATTATCAGCGGGATACAGAACCCTAAAAACTGGCTGAAGATGGTATTGAATGTAATGAATAAACGTGCTCCCCATAATGGTATGACATAGCCTCCGCCTATACCGAGCAGAATGGATATGATAATGAGCGGGAGCAGACCGAGTCGTGATTTTTTGTCGTTTTTAGTCATAAGATATAGAATTTCTACAAATATAGTACTACTTTTGTAATCATGAAAATAATTGTAAGCGACGAGATACGACGGTTGATACCCGGGTACAGGATGATCAAGTGTGAGGCTGCTGTGGTCAATGGTGAGACTACGGATGAGCTATGGCGTGAAATAGAGAGGGTAGGTAGTTCGGTGCGTGATGTCCTGGATTTGTGTGATATCAATAAACGCCCAGGTATAGCGGCGACGCGTGCTGCATATAAGGTCTGTGGCAAGGAGCCGAACCGTTATCGTCCTTCATCCGAACAATTATGCCGTCGTCTGGTCAAGGGTATGGAGCTCTATCGAGTGAATGCTGTGGTGGATGTGTTCAATTTGCTGTCGATAGAGTCGGGACACTCTGTCGGAGCTTTTGATGCAGATGCTATTGACGGAGACACTCTGACTCTTGGCATAGGATGGGAAGGCGAACCGTATGAGGGTATAGGTCGCGGACCGTTGAATATATCTGGAATGCCTGTGCTGAGGGACCGTTCCGGCGGGGTCGGAACTCCGACGAGTGACAGCGAGCGTACTAAGGTATCTGCTGATACCAAACGTTTACTTGTCATAGTCAATATATATGGAGACGATATGCCTGTGAACGATATCATGAGCGAGTGTACCCGTCTTCTTGAGACTTATTGTAATGCTGCCGATATCAGCTATGACGTGATAAGTGCGTGCGACAGGCTTAAATAGAAGTCGATAATGTCTTCACCATATAGATATCCGTACTTATGAGATTGCTTAGAATGTATCCTACAAGTATTAACACCCGGTATATCGACATGCTTGTCGATGCAATGCGGGACGGTCAGGTCGTTGTAATACCTACCGATACCCGTTATGCGCTGGCGTGTGATGCGTTGAGCAACAGGGCTGTTGAACGTATCTGTAAGCTTAAGGGACTTGATCCCGGAAAACATCCGTTGTCGGTTGTGTGTGCCGACCTGTCCCAGGCAAGCGGATATGCGGTCATTGATAACCGATCGTTCCGGATACTGAAAGATACGCTTCCCGGACCGTATACATATATATTGCCTGTCACACCGAGTCTGCCGAAGGTTTTCAAAGGTCGGCGTGAGGTGGGTATAAGGGTGCCTGATAATGATATTGCAAGGATACTGGCGTCGGAAATGGGAAATCCTTTGATGACCTCGACTGTCAGCTGGCCCGGGGCAGACGAGAGTGACACACTGATGCCACCGGCGATAGCCGAAGCTCTCGGACGTGATGTCGCATTTGTTGTCGATGCAGGTAATTGTACGGATGCTCTTACCACGATCGTTGATCTTACAGATTCATCGAATCCGGTAACTATACGATGAAAAATCCTGAATGTATGTCTTGATCGCTGAAAAATATGCAGTGAAAAATGTAGAAAAAACGGGGAAAAAGTCCGGAAAATTTGGTTATTATCCAAAAAATCATTTACTTTGCACTCTGTTTTGTGACTCATCCTGTAAAGCGTCTAAAAAAGATGCGTTTAGGCGTGATATGAGACTGAGATGGTGACACACTACACTATAAAAATAGCAAACGAACAAAGATAAATTCAAGAACAAAAGCCATGTCAAAGATTTGTCAAATTACGGGCAAGAAGGCGATGACAGGTAACAATGTATCGCACTCAAAGCGTCGCACCAAGCGTCGTTTCAATGTCAACCTCTTCAACAAGAAGTTCTATTGGGTTGAGCAGGACACCTGGATTTCTCTCACCATCTCAGCAGCCGGTCTGCGCACAATCAACAAAATGGGTCTCGACGCTGCCATCAAGCTTGCGGCCGAGAAGGGATATTTAACTGAAATCAAATATTTAGTATACTAAGAAGATGGCAAAGAAAGCTAAAGGCAATCGTGTACAGGTAATACTGGAGTGCACGGAACACAAGGCAAGCGGCATGCCCGGTACTTCGCGTTATATCACTACCAAAAACCGCAAGAATACTACCGAGCGTCTGGAGTTGAAAAAATACAACCCCATCCTCAAGAAAGTAACCATCCACAAGGAAATCAAATAAAAATACTAAGATATGGCAAAGAAAACCGTCGCATCACTCCAGAAGGGTGAAGGCCGTACCTACAGCAAAGTTATAAAGATGGTGAAGTCACCCAAGACAGGTGCCTACGTCTTCAAGGAAGAAATGGTTCCCAACGACGCTGTCAAGGACGCCCTCAAATAAGAATCTTCGATATTCTCTTTAGATATTATAAATCGAGAAAGCTACCGCCTTTGCAGCGGCAGTTTTCTCTTTTTTATGCATAAAAGACTGTGATGACTGATCCTCGTTCTCTATCAATCGACGAATTTGATTATGATCTTCCCCAGGAGCGTATCGCTTCTTATCCGCTGGCCGTACGTGACGCCTGCAAACTGCTCGTCAGGAGCCATGACGGCATGATCAGCGACCATGTGTTCACTGAATTGCCGTCGCTGTTGCCCGACGACTCTATGCTTGTATATAATAATACGCGTGTGATCAACGCGCGTCTGCGCTTCAGGAAATCCTATCCTGACGGAGCCTTGATTGAGATATTCTGTCTCGAACCTGCGGCCCCTGCGGACTATGCTGTGAATTTTGCTTCAGCATGTCGTTGTTCATGGCTATGCTTTGTTGGTAATGCTAAGAAGTGGAAACATGGGTGTATTCAGCTACCGTTGAATGTGGACGGACAGGATATCGTCCTGTCGGCATCAATGGGGGAGACATGTGGAAATGCACGTATAATTGAATTCTGCTGGGATGGTGAAGGGGTGACGTTCTCCGGGATTATAGCCGCGGCCGGTGAAATTCCGATACCTCCATATCTTAATCGTTCTACAGAGGAGTCTGATTCGAAGGATTATCAGACGGTCTATTCCCATATAGACGGATCGGTTGCGGCCCCGACGGCCGGACTTCATTTTACCGACCGTGTGCTTGAAGGGATTACGGCTCGGGGGATTCCTCGACGGGAGCTTACGTTGCATGTGGGGGCCGGTACTTTTCAGCCGGTAAAGGCTGACTCTGTTGGTGAGCATGCTATGCACAGTGAGTTTATAGCTGTACCGCGGAGTCTTATAGCTGATCTTGCTGATGGCGGACGTAATGTGATTGCTGTGGGAACGACTTCGGTGCGTACTCTTGAGAGTCTGTATCATGCCGGTTGTCTGATGGCTGCGGGGGAATGGACCGGTGAGGTGCCTCAGTGGTATCCGTATGGAGACAGACATCCTCAGCTTTCTGTAAGTGATGCCCTTAAGGCTGTTGTGGATTATCTTGATGCCGAATCTGTGTCGACGTTTGTTGCCGATACCCGCATTATTATTGCTCCGGGATACCGTTATCGTATAGTAAAAGGTATGATTACCAATTTTCATCAGCCGCGTTCCACTCTTCTGCTGCTTGTCTCTGCTTTGGTGGGTGACGACTGGCATAGGGTATATGAACATGCGCTCGCAGGAGGATATCGTTTTCTTAGTTATGGAGATGCCTGTCTGTTTCTTTAGCGCGGGTAATGGAGTTCAGTTACCTGAGGAGAATGAATGGGAATGGTAGAATGTGCTGTGCTTGAATATCATCACTATGCAGTATGATATCAGTGACACTATGGCTGCCGGGAGCAGAAATTCCACTCCGCCAACCATTTCGGTGACGAGGAAGATGGACATTAGAGGAGCTCGTATGATTCCTGCCATGGAGCCTGCCATAGCTATCAGTGAGTATTGGGCCGGATCGAGGGCTGTTATATTCAGGATGTCAAGTATCGTGGCATATAACAGTCCTATGATACAGCCGGCGAATAGTGTCGGTGCGAAATCGCCGGCCACTCCTCCTCCGTTATTGGTGGCCGATGAACCGATGCCTTTTAATAATAATATTCCGGCACAGGCGATGGTCAGCATTATGCTGTTATTGTTTGTGTGGGGTATTATCGGGCTGTATGTCAGTGCTGACGTATGGCCGTTTATTACATTTGTTATTGTGTCATATCCCTCACCGTATAAGGCAGGAAAAAGATATGCCATGAGTCCGATGGTAAGTCCCGATATCAGCCATCGTATATAAGGCTTTCTTGTGGCTGCAAGCAGTTGCGTGGTTATAGTTCCTGTGCTGGTATAATAGAGGGAATAGATTCCGCATACAACACCTAAGAGTACGGCCCACAATAATGTGGAGTTGTCGAACGCACCCGGCGAGATGATATCGATGTCGAGTGTGCACCCTGATAATGAATATGCTACGAGAGAGGATGACAGCGTGGCGAGGAATACTCCCATTATGGCGACTGTGGATAGTTCGACACGCAGAACTTCGATAGCAAACAGTGCGCCCCCTATCGGGGCTTTGAATATACCGGCTATACCTGCAGCCGAGCCGCATCCTATGAGGATCATCAGCATGCGTGGATTTACTTTTAGAAGTTGTCCAAGCCGACTCCCTATTCCGGCTCCTGCATAAGCTATAGGTCCTTCTGATCCGGCTGTTCCGCCAAAGCCGAGGGTGAAAGCGCTGGCTATCATGGAACCGTATATTGTCTTGCTGTCAAGCTTGTAATTTTTGCATTTAAGGCTGTCGATCATTCGTGCGACGCCATTATCGACATTCTGTCGGATGACGTAGCGGCAGAATAAGGCGGCGAGTGTGATTCCTGTGACCGGAGCTAAAATTATCATATAATCAAGACCGGTTATGTCTGCCATCCGGTGTGCGAAAGCGGAAATGTTGCTGATCATGTATTTCAGCATCCAGGCGCTTATGCCTGACAGCAGGCCTGTTATAAGGGCCAGTGTGAGAATGAATCCTGAGTCGGTAATGTGTGACCGTCGCCACGCCATGAATCTTGAGCGGTGGTGATGTGAAGGTGTATTGTATGGTGACGTTGTGTTGCCCATGGTTCAGACGCTTATGCTGATATAAACGTTCAGACCACTGATGATGTTTACCTGACACGGTCGGGATTGGCCGCTATAAAGGCTTTCCAGCTACCTGTACCTTTGGAGACAGCCGGCTTGCGTAATTCGTAGAAATGGCATAGTGCGGCAGCAAGAGCGTCGGTCGCATCTAACTGAGGTAAGAGATTTTCGCGTGGAATATTTAGTTGTCGGCGTATCATCTCCTGTACCTGTTCTTTGCTGGCTGCACCGTTGCCGGTGATAACCATTTTGATTTTACGGGGTTCATACTCGGTGATGGGTACTTCGCGTGCGAGCGCTGCGGCCATGGCTACGCCCTGAGCTCGGCCAAGTTTTAGCATTGATTGTACATTTTTGCCGAAAAATGGTGCTTCAATTGCGAGTTCGTCGGGAAGATACTGTTCGACTATGCCAAGCACGCGGTCGTAGATGCGTCGCAGTCTCATATAGTGATCTTCAAACTTGCTGAGCTGAATCACTCCCATTGTTATCATGACGGGTTTATTGCCGGTTATGCCTATTATACCGTAACCCATGACATTTGTGCCAGGGTCAATGCCGAGTATTATTTTATCCCAGTTTTTCACTCTATTGTTTCCATATCGGTTGAAAAAAACAATACATTCTGTTGCCCGAGTCTGGCGGCAAGGTCATCTTTTAGTATTGAGGCGGTATCGTCATGCCATTGACGTGCGTTTTCAAGAGAATCGGATGTCATCTGTATCGCGATATTGACTGCGTCGGGGTCGACTTCGGTAAGTATGCGTGCCATTGTGACTGAATCAAAGCGGCCGCTTTCGCATGCCGCTTTGATGAATACAGTCCGGGCCCACTCGATGAAATCTTCGGTCAGCTGGCGCCTTATTATGAATGTCGTGTTATGTATGAACATTTCTTTAGCTGTAAAATTGGCTGTGAGGATGGGCGTTGATAAAAAATAGGATTATAGATATGTAATAGGTTATGATCAGGGCTATAAATATGGCGCCGATTATGATTGACATTATAGAAAACTTACGTGCGCTTTGTGCCAGCCACCGTGCGTCGTCATAACGTCCCTGCTCCCATCTCGTTTTTATAAGAGAAGTCTTGACGATTGCGGCTATTCCTGTGGGGAACATTATGGCTGAAAATATTGCAAGTCCGAGCCTCGGTCGTGGACATTCTTCGTCGGGCTCGGTTTTCTGCTGAATGCTCATGCCGGACTGGGTATTGGACGCTGCCGTCGTGTGTCCGGATGTGTCTTTTGCCTCTTCGATGGCTGGCGGTGCTGGCCGACTGATCGAGGGCATAGTCTTTTTATCAGTCAGAATGGCTGATATTTCAGGTATTTCGGCAGCCTGGATCCAGTTTTCGAGTCCTTCGTACCATGTGAGTGTATCGGGTGTGATATCAAGCTTTGCAACTTGATCGAGCTGGACGGGACCGCACTGTTGACCGTCGATTGTAAAGTAGTATGTGCGCATAGTTTTAGAATATATTAATTGATATATTGTCTGTATTGTTGATTACTCGTCAATAGTCTCGATAAATCAAGTCTCAGATGCCATACCGGTGTTTTGTTGCTGATGCCGAGCGCGGCCGCTTCACTTGCAGAGAGCGTGCCTTTGGCTTCACCGTTGATGACTACATGATAGATCATAGTCTGGTTGTGTATGTTTAGAATAACTGTTCCAGAAGATTGCCGGTTATCTCGGTCTGATCACTGAAGAACAGCATGTATACGCTGAGCGGTATGCCTGCAATCGCTCCTATCAGTCCCCACATGAGCGCTTTCTTCGACTGGTAGCGGGCGCCATCGCGATTGCCTTCTTCCCATAGTCGTGTAACCATTACCGATTTTATGAGGGCTACGATGGCGCATGGTATAATGCCGAAAAAAGCTATGATGGCAATCCATCGGTAAGTTGGCGGACACTGTTCATCGTCATATCGGAACTGTCTTTCGGATGATGTCATACCGGGTGTGTAACCGGTATTGCCATAGGTCAAATCAAAGTGTTGGCGGTTGAAGACGGGAGGAATCGCCGGAGTGTTGATTATATCGGCCAGTTCGTCTACCTGGTCGGCTTGTGTCCACTCAGACATCCCGTTGCACCACACCATATCTTCGGCATGTATGGGGCGATCCTTGAGTTGTTGCAGGTTGTATGGACCGAGCGGGCCCTGTTCTGATGCTATGTAATATTCCATAATTATTATATAGTCGTTTTTGGTTTCTTTATTTTGCGTCTGATGTCAC
>CAJUBL010000052.1 GCA_910584665.1 uncultured Muribaculaceae bacterium
GCTTAATCAGACAATAAAATTTTAATTTTAACTAATTTTAAGAGACACTAGTGTTATAGTTGTCATCTTTTCGTGGAGCTTTTACAGTAAATGTATAATATCCCTGAATTGAGCCAAAGGGGATGTCTATCATCGAACTCGAATATTTAGAGTCATATTCATTTGAAGTATATGATTGTGTAGAACCTAATAAATATAAAGAAACATGGTTAGACGATGATGAGTTGTTGGCATAGTAAACACGTTCAGGAATAGTATTGGCATTACTTAATAAAACAGACACCTCAAGCGAACCTCCGTCAATGGGATGTATGCCGGTAATTTGACAATTGGCGCTTCCTAGAGATATTTTGGTGTTATTCTCATAACTTAGTTGGTCATAGTAAACAATAACGTTATGATAATACACCACTCCAATAGCCGCAGGCCCTAGTAATTCTGAAATTATGATTCCTATGGTAGCACTGCCTATAAACGAACCAAGTGTAGTCATGAATTCAGGTACACTTTGTGCGTTTGAAAGGTTCCTGTATAGTTGCACATAGTCAAATATGTCAAGGATCTTGGGACTAAACCTTATGACATGATCCGTAATATTCGGACGAATTTCAGTTGTCGGAGGATCATAAGTGGGTGCTAAGGCCAAACAGTCTTCAATGTGCTCAGTCTTGCCTGTATAACATAACTCATATTTTCCGTTGGCGTCAATTGTGTAAATCGAAAATTCTGATTTAGACTTGTCGTAGGCAACAATATAAAACTTATCATTCACGATAAAATCAGACACATCGCCATCTGTAAATCTGAACATAAAGCGGTTGTTCGCTTCATCCTGAATAAGCACATATTCTTCTGCTGACTCCGTTTCAGATTGTTTATAGCAAAGGTTGAATTTGTTGTTGGTCAGTACAAAATCCCACCCGTTGAGCTGGTCTTCCGGTACCATCCACAGAGGAGCTGCCTCGGTGGTGTAAAAATGTGCATCACCTAATGTATCGACCAGACTTTCATACTTATGAGATCCGATCCACGAGACTTCATAATAGTGTTCGCCGTCAAATCTGTAGGTGATTTTATCGATGCCTCGGGTAAGTCGCTCATTGCCATTGCGTTCAAGAACATATTCATCGATTTGCGAGAATATAGGCAACGAAAGCAATATGAATAATAGGCTGAATATCTTTCTCATTTTGTCACATATAATTTAATCATATGACTACCATTCCTGACAATCACGTATGTACCGACATATCTCTTAAGATCAATGGTGACATAGGTATTATCTTGACATTCAGCATAAGAACAAATGATTTTGCCTGTCATATCGCTGATAATTATATTTTGAGCGGGATGCGCAATAGTCAGAACACCATCAGAACAATAGAAATTTGCCGCATCGAGGTGATTCTCTTCAACAGAAGAATACTTTCCATACGATAGACGCTTAACGTCATCGATCTTGAATGTATTTATCTTATCGTTGACTGAAACTATAAGATTATCATCCTGAAATTGGATCTCGGGGTTTCCAGATAATTCAAAGGAATGAATTTCGCCGGAGTTCATTTCTATGATGAGTTCCATGGCGGCAACTTGGCTCACAAAGCCCGTCATGAAGCAGACAAATAAAGTAATTAACTTCTTCATAGTCTATTGAATTATGATTTTACAGCGGGACAGTGACCACTATTTTGTTGAAATTGTCAGCTGAAAAGCCAGACAATACATATAATCTATCTCCATATTATAAAACGGAGATGTTATGCCAAAATTCAAAGGCGTTTCACTATCTTCGATAATTACAATCGTAGTGATATTCTTGTCAGATGCTCCAGTGACGACGGCCTTATCTTCCGATATCCTGTAGTTGATCCCGTCAACTGTAAATGCGGACGCACTGATACAGAATCCGAGCTGGATTAATGTTACGAATTTTCTTAATGACATGAAGTGTACACGTGCCGCGGTCTCCCTCTCGTTGGCGTTTGCTTTTGTACAAAAAAAGCGTAGGAATCTGTATCTGTTGCCGTCTTACTTCCCGAGGCTTCTCGCATTGCCCTTTAGATGTCGGACGGCAACGCAGAAGCCCACGCTAGTATATGCAATATATACTTTCGACTGTATTTCTCCCGAAATATCAAGCCGGAAGCGAAATAATCACATATCCACGGGCATCTACCGTTGCTCGATCCCTGACATCTAAATGAATTTTGCGAGAATTCCGGAAAGTCAAGAATCAGCGCGGATAAACGCTTTCTTATTATGTTAACCACATCCCGCCGCGCATGACCCCAGACCGGGGCTTCTGCGATGCGGTCTGCGACCGCGAAATTAACGATTATTTTTTATTCGTCCAAATTATTCTTAAAAGGCAAACATCAAAATTGAAGCGACAAGCAATTCAATCATTTAGTCATTCAAGTGATTAATCATTCAGTCATCAAATCATTTAGATGATTTGTCATTCAATCACTCAATCATCTAATCATTTGTTCAAGCGTACAGATGTTCCATACTTTAACCTGTTGGTTGAATTAAATTAGAGAATATTTTATCAGCCCAATCGAACGATGATTAATGAAATTGACATACTGCATAAAGGTCATAGCGGCTATCTTACCGGCCATTCTGGTAAAAAGTCCGCAGGATTGCTTCGCGTAGTTTCGTATCATCATGAGATTATCGTTGAGTTGGGAGAATAAGGTCTCGATTCTCTTGCGGAATCTTTTGTAGGCCCACGAAGGCGGGCGCCAATTCTTTTGATTCAGCCGGTATGGAACCTCAAGGATGATATTGACCGTTTCAAAAAAATTCTTCTGAATCTCGGCACTGAGATATCCTTTGTCTCCGAGCATCATGCAGTTATGATATTCCCATCGGACATCTTCGAGATAATGGAGGTCATGTATGCTTGCCGCAGTCATATCATAGGAATGGATTACGCCTCTTAGCCACAGACAGCGTGGAGCTTATAGCCATAATAATGCGAACCCTGCGATGCGCAATAGCAGCGGCTTGGCATTGTCACGCCCCATTGCGCAACGTTTCGCTCTTGCATTCAGACACACTTTCACGGGTTTGGAATCGATGCAGAGGTCGGAGAACTTCGGGACAACACCACATCTGGGCACATTCCCGAGTTCATTTACACGATTTCCGGCGAAATCCTTGCAGATTCCGAGGATTCTGACGAAATTTGCTATGAAGTTGCGCATAAGCAGGCTGATAGTAGTTAACGGTGTAGCCACCTATAATTTACTAAAATCTGCATATTGCGCAACTTTTTTATCTATAAATATTTAGAATTTTAATTCAACCAACGAGTTTAAATTATTATTTGCAAAATTATGTTTCAATGTATTATATGGCAATACTGATTTATCAGTATAAAAGTTGCATGAGCCTCTTAATCAGGATTAAGAAACTCATGCAATTTTATTAAGACTGTCTTTAGACGATAGTATATTTATTTGAGTTTGTTATATTCTTCGTCAGTCACAGGCTCAAGCCATTCGTTGGAGGCGTTTTCACCGGGGATTTCAAAAGCGAGATGTGCAAACCAGCTGTCGGCGGCTGCTCCGTGCCAGTGTTTCACGTTGGCAGGAATATGTATCAACGTTCCGGGCAAAATCTTCTGCGCAGGTTTTCCTTCTTCCTGATACCAGCCGCGTCCGGCAACACCGACAAGCATCTGGCCGCCCCCTTTTGTAGCGTGATGTATATGCCAGTTGTTGCGGCAGCGAGGCTCAAATGTGACATTGGAGAACGGTATCTGAGAGTCGGAGATGCGGGCGAGATAGCTGTTGCCTTGAAAATATTCGGCGTATGCGGTGTTGGGTTCTCCAATCGGGAATATCATTTCCTGCTGGAAGCGTTCCTTCTCGGTCGCCGCGTCTGTCGGATCAGCCCAGACCTCCTTCGCGACACGGAATCCGGCCCATGCGTTAGGCCATCCGGCATAGAACGCCGCCTGTGTCAGCAATGCGGCAATTTCCTTACGGGTGATGCCATGACGCTTACCGGTTTCAAGATGTGAGCGGAACGATGAGTCAAATATCCCTTTCCCCAACAGTATGGATATGGTCACCATGCTGTGGTCATGGAGCGAGAGGGTGCTGTCATTCCATACCGCCTCGCCAAACAACACATCATCGTTAAGCTCCGCGAATTTCGGAGCGAAATCACCGAGAACGGTGCGCCCGGCTGTCTGGGTTATTTTCTGCTGTGCCATGATATTCAAGTTTGTCATTATTAAAATGATTGCAGTCAGTATAATTACAAAATGTTTCATTTGTTCCTATATTTTCGTTGCCCTTATTCATAAACAGTTTTTGTCTGGTGCAAAAATACAACCTTCCGTTATTGTGGCGTGTATCAAAATCGCTGATTGAATGACCAATTTTATCTGTGCCGATAATATTGGTAACAGTGTCCGTGATTTTGATACATTGTGACAACTGTTTTTGCCCTAATTTTGCAGAAAATGATTAAATTTGCATAACATGAGCGAAATTAAGAAAATCGATACAATTCAGGAATATAACGATTACTTCGGTATAGAAACCTTGCATCCGTTGGTCACTGTCATAGACGGGCGCGAGGCCAAACCGTTGAGATATGGCCGTAAATTCTTTAATGTCTTTGCAATTTTGCTCAAAGATTTATACTGCGGCACACTGAAATATGGAAGAAGCATCTATGACTATCAGCGGGGAACGATGCTTTTCATCGCACCCGGTCAAGTCATGGGTTCAGATGATGACGGACAATTGCATCAGCCCGAAGGATGGATTGTCGCTTTCCATCCGGAATTCATACGGGGAACACATCTGGCAAAAGTTATAAAGGAATATTCCTATTTCTCTTATAACGCCAACGAAGCCCTGCATCTGTCGGAACAGGAACGGAAGACTATTGTGGATTCCATGATCCAAATCAAAGAGGAACTGCAACACCCTATAGACAAGCATACCAAATCCTTGATAACAGATAAAATCAAACTGTTGCTTGATTATAGTGTCCGTTACTACGACCGTCAGTTTATAACGCGCGAAAATGCCAACAGCGATGTGATGGCACGGTTTGAAGAATTGCTTGACAGTTATTTCGCATCCTCCGCTCCGGCAGAAAACGGTTCTCCGACGGTGCAGTATTGCGCTGACCAAATGTATATGTCGGCAAATTATCTAAGTGACCTTCTGAGAAAAGAAACCGGAATGTCTGCATTAAAACATATCCAGCAAAAGATGATAGATGTTGCAAAAGACAGGATTGTTGACAGCAATAAATCAATAAGTGAAATATCATACGACCTCGGCTTCCCATACCCACAGCATTTCACCCGTTGGTTCAAAAAAATGACCGGCACAACTCCCAATCAATATCGATTACAGCTTAATTAAACTTATATGAAAACCGAATACGAAAAATGTATGGACGGAGAGCCGTTTGACGGATCTTCTCCTGAAATAACAGAGATAGGGGTACGTAACAAGTGGCTGTTTCAACAACTCCGCAACACCGATTATGCCGACAATGAGGAGAAACAGCGAATATACCGTGAATTGTTCGGCGGCATTGGCGAGGATGTGTATATAGATGTTGAAATCTATTGATGCTGATTAGAGCGAGCTAATCTATTTTTTCGTATTAGTATTGGAGTAACCGCTATTTTCAACGTGGTAAAAGAGTCAAATGAACGCGTTTAAAAATAGCCAACACTTCATAAATATCTTAGATTCATTTGCTTTCCCTTTTCGTTGCTTACATAATAGCACAATTATAGAAGTGTTTAATATTGATAATAAGGTGATTATACCTGATAGTGCAAAACATCAGAAATATCAGCCCTGAACTTTATTCTAAATATTTCAGGAAATTTCTCAAAAATAAAGCTACGTTAAAGCGTCAAATCTGTATTATATCGCAATACACTCCAATAATTTACATAATATTAAAACCACATAACCGAAGTCAGGCGCAATAAATTGTGTGGAGACTGATAAAATTACCTTAGCAGCACCAGAGATATGCGGCCCCAGCTTTAACAAATATTGGGTAACGGAGCGGGGTCTTAAGACTTCGCGTCAGTCTTCCAGATAATATGTTATTGTTGAGACAACTCTTACATTCTTGAGATATGGAGTATAGGAATCGCGGTCTTCTATGGAGAACTGCCCCTGCGAGGCAGTCTTTATCTTTCCCAGCTTACTCTCAGAATCGTCAGCAAACTTCCTGGCAGCCTGACGTGCATTGGCGGTAGCCTCGGCGATCATCTCGGGCTTGATACTGTTCAGATCGGTATAACTATACGAGATCCGGTTTTCCCAACTGCCGGAGACAACAGCGATACCCTGTTTCAGAAGCTCACTCTGACGTTTGATAAGTGAAGTGATCAGATCTACATTATTACTTGTCACAACTATAACTCCATCAACCGAATAACGGTTCAAAGGTAAATCACTGCTGTAACGATTGGCCAGATTATCGGTGACACTCGGTGCGATAACCTCTATTTCACTGTCCTGCACTCCGTTATCCTTCAGAAATTTAACAATCGCATTACTCTTATTGGTGATATCGGTATAAATAGTCGAGAGATCATTGGCGGCACACTGGTATACAACAGGCCATGTCACACTATTGGCTTTCACCTCACGCTCGGCCAGCCCCCTGACGGTCACCACCCGATCCCGATACGAAAAGTTATCAATACCCTGTCTAATAAAAAGGCCGACAAGAGCTACACCTATGGCAATAATAATTGCCGATACAATTTTTTTATCTTTCATAGCTGATAAATATATTCGTTTTTGCAAAAGTAATACAATTTATCACACAGTGATGTTCAAAGCATATGTTTTTTTAGAGCGGTACGTTTTTTTTTTGTAACTTCGTGGTCAAAATAAAATATACAGACATGCTGATAATAGGAATAGCCGGAGGGACCGGCTCGGGCAAGACCACTGTGGTCAACAAGATAATCGACAGTTTTCCCGCCGGGGAAGTTGCCGTCATACCACAGGATTCTTACTATAAGGATTCGAGCCATATACCAGTGGCAGAGCGCAGCAGGATAAACTTTGACGAGCCGGCCGCCATTGAGTGGACACTGCTTGTTGAACACCTCAGACAGCTTAAAGAAGGCAAACCGGTAGAGATGCCCACCTACTCCTACCTCACATGTACGCGCCAGCAGGAGACCGTGCATGTGGAACCCCGCGATGTCGTGATCGTAGAGGGTATACTCGTTCTCACCGATCCGGTGATCCGTGAGATGATGGATGTGAAATGCTTTGTCGATGCCGACCCGGATGACCGTCTGATACGTGTCATCTCGCGCGACTGCATAGAGCGCGGACGTACTCCCCAGATGGTCATCGACCGTTACCAGAATGTCCTGAAACCGATGCACTGCATGTATATCGAACCGTCCAAACGGTTCGCCGACCTGATTATCCCGCAGGGTGGTGCCAATACAGTTGCCATAAGACTGCTCACCGACTACATCGAATCCAGACTTAAAAAGTAATCCATGAAACTCAGTACCGACAACCTCGTCAAGAAATATCATCAGCGCACTGTAGTAAACCACGTGTCAATCAACGTGACACAGGGAGAGATCGTCGGCCTGCTGGGACCCAACGGCGCCGGCAAGACCACGACATTCTATATGACAGTCGGTCTTATTACCCCAAACGAAGGACATATATTCCTTGATGATCTGGATATAACAAAATATCCTGTATACAAACGTGCTCAACATGGCATAGGATATCTGGCCCAGGAAGCATCGGTGTTCCGCAAACTATCGGTCGAGGACAATATACGTGCTGTTCTGGAAATGCGTCCTGATCTTGACAGAGAGCAACAGAAAGAACAGCTGGAGTCACTGATAGCCGAATTCACGCTCGAGAAAGTCCGCCGTAATCTGGGAGATCAGCTGTCAGGTGGCGAACGCCGCCGTACCGAGATCGCACGATGTCTGGCAATCAACCCGAAGTTCATCATGCTTGACGAGCCTTTCGCCGGTGTCGACCCTATAGCGGTAGAAGATATCCAGCGGGTGATATATCGTCTTAAAGACAAGAATATCGGCATTCTTATCACCGACCATAACGCACCGGAGACGCTGTCTATCACAGATCGCGCATACCTTCTGTTCGAGGGGAAGATTCTGTTCCAGGGCACAAGCGAGGAACTTGCGGAAAACCCGCTCGTACGCGAAAAATATCTTACAAAGAACTTCATATTCCATCGTAAGAAATTCGACTGATCCGCGTTGCCGAACATCCCTGCCATGTATTTTGTTATAGGGTATATGAAACGTACGTTGTCTGTCATCATATTATGCGTTTATACGCTCTCATGCGCGGCACAATGGCATCCCGATTCAATGCTTACCGGCTATAGTTTCCGCTCGGTAATCCATCCCGACGACTATCAGGGTCCCGTAGTATCCACAATCATACGCCACGACTCGGTCGTACCACGCAACCGCGGCATATTATACATTCACGGTTTCAACGACTACTTTTTTCAAAAAGAACTCGGGGACTCTGTTACGGCACACGACTGGAACTTCCGGGCCGTCGACCTGCGACGCTACGGGCGATCGCTCCGGACCGGAATGAAGCGATACCAGACACGAGATCTGACAGAATATTTTCCTGACATAGACTCAGCTATCGTAGATATGGGCCATGCAGGAATTGATACGATAGTCATACTCGCCCATTCCACCGGAGGACTCATAGCCTCCCTATATATGAATGGCTCACCGCCGGACCAGATTGACGGACTGATTCTCAACAGTCCTTTCCTCGACTGGAACATGAACGGTTTCACACGCAGAATTCTGATTCCTATAGTAAGTTGCATCGGTTCACACTTTCCTGACATACCTATCAGACAGGACTCCGATTCCAGTTATTCGGAAAGTCTGCTGGCATCACATAACGGGGAATGGCATTTCGATACCGATAAGAAGCTGATGGTATCTCCGTCAGTGACAAGCGGATGGATACATGCTATCAATGAAGCGCAGAAGGAACTTCACCACCATTCAGACATCACAGTACCGATATTGCTTATGCACTCATCACAGAGTGTCGGCGGGGCACAGGCATCACAGGGAGATGCGGTGCTCAATGTCAGGCACATAAGCAAATGGGGACGTCGTTTAGGTCCGGATGTGACAGAAGTAACAGTCCGGAACGGTCTTCACGACCTTATTCTCTCCAAGCCCGAGATCCGCGCCGCTGTATACTCCTCCATGTTCAGCTGGCTTGACCTTCACTACGGCCGCTGACACGCCAGACAGCATAGAACAACAATCAACACCCTGAAAATCAAAATAGTATAAGCTTAACAGCGTCTGGATATTGAATTCAGGACCGCATAAGTATATCAGAGACGTTTCATTTCAGCCTCGGAAGCGGAGTTGCCTTTGTATTTGTTCTTGCGGGGATTGAACTGATAGATTATGTTGAGGCAGACTCCGCGACGGTCATATTTCTGCTGTTTGTTTACAAAAACGCCATATGTATTCATCGTCCAGTCATTGTTGGCGGTATTGAATATATCGGTGGCAGATAATTTAAGGGTAAGAGATCTATTTAAGAAGGTCTTGCCAATAGACACTTCCATTGTAAACCAAGTGGTCCCGAACTGATTGGTGTGCATATCGCCTCGCCCCTGTCCGCTCATGTCGACCGTCAGTGTCCAGTTTTTCGGCAAAGCAATTGTATTGTCAAAGAAGTAAGAGAAAATGGGACGATTGTAGTCTGTGCCGGCTATATCAAGCCATTGTTTATAAAGTCCGAGGGTGATATTGGGAGTCCATCGGCGAATCGGACGACTCCAGACCAGATACGCGCTCAATGCTGTAACGTCGATGTTAACAGGATGCATTAGCAACTGCAGATTATTTCTTCGAAAGCGGCAAGCCGATAAGTCGGCTGGATATAGCTGTTTGACAAAGGCGTAGGTATCGATGCCACGCGTGAGGTCGGCTTGCAGCATGAAGTCGTTACACATTCCGGACAGTTGGACGTCGTGCATACGCTCATCACGTAATCCCGGATTGCCGCCCTCGATTTCATGGCGCCCGACGTATGAGAGTGAACCTGTAAGCTGCGAATACGGCGGTTTGACCGTTGTCAATTTGTAACTTAGGCTGATCTGCGAACGGTCGTTGAACGAATAGCCCAATGAAATATCCGGTGTGAGCAGATTGTCGCGGCGACTCACTTTCTCATCGCGTTTGCCGTTGACCTTGAAATCATAGTCTACATATTCATACCTTGCGCCTACCGACATATTGAATTTGCCGAATATCCGCTTCCATGATGCAAACGCGGCGGCAGACATCTGCCGCGCGTCGGTCAACGACGAAGGTATGTATTGGCCGACCTGGGCGTTAAGCATCTGATAGTCGAGCGATGTATGCGTATAGCTGTCCTGTGTGCCGACAGTGAAATCCCCTTTGGCAAGCGGAAAATTCAGATAGAGCTTGCCGGCCCAAAGGGTAGAATGGCGGTTGTCGGTTGAATTGACATCATCGGCGGCGGCATCAGGATAGTTAGTAGCCACGGAATTGCCAGCAACCGAGTGTTTGTAATCCCCGTCGAAATGCAGGAGGTATTTATCGGCGAAGGTATTCTCATAGTACATCGAAACGAGGTGGCTGTGTGCACGGGTGGATTTGTCTATTACACGCGAGAGCGGCGTTTCATTGTCGAGCCATTCAGCGCCGTTGTTGGTAAAATTGCCTCGTTCGGGATTATAGCGGTAATATGCTCCGAAAGACTGATTGCCGAGAGTATAGTTGAAGCCGCCGCGGATTATGCCGGTATTTGAGAGGAAATTATTATGTTGTGAACTACCCACAACGGTTTCAGTTCCGTTATAGGTAAGAGTATTAGTTGTTAAGCCTTTTATGATTTTATCATCATGATTATACGAACCGTCAAGATAGATATCCCATGCACTAAGACGATAATTAAGTGCGAGGTAGTCCATTACAGACCACCTTCGGCGACATTGCAGCTGTAATTGGTCGGTAACGGACAGTCCTTGCGCGAGGTTCCGCTTTGTTGTGATGCGTAGCACTGCGCCGGTCGTGCTTTCATAAGCCGCCCCCGGAGCCATCAGCAGCTCTACTTTACGAAGATTGGACGACAGAATCTGTTGCAACTCCATTTCGTCACGCATGGGGCGGCCGTCAATATAGATTTCCACGTTGCCTTTGCCTATGACGCTGACAGTGTTGTCCTCAACTTTTATCATAGGTAGCTGAGCAAGTACATCAAGCGTATTGCCGATGTCCGCGAGATTGCTCCCCGGGATAGTCGATACGAGGGTGGTCCCGACCAGTTCCGTAGCGGGTTGCCTGGCCGTTACCACCACTTCCTGAAGTTTACGTGTGAGACTGTCTGTGACCTCTTGCGACCGGGCGTTAAATGATGATACAGTCAGGATTGCCGCAATGATCGAGATAAGGATTTCAGCGTTCATGTGAATTAAATTTTTGTTGCAAAATTACTCACAAATGAAGCCGTACTCCAAATTAAAAGTCTGACACCATTGTTTACAAATAAGTGCTGATCAATATATTAAAAAGGTAAGTCTGCAAAAAGTCTGACTGGAATTATTTAACCTCAGAAAATCTTTGCAAAATCAGCGTTCTTTGCCATGCCAGCTTCCAGGAGTCTCTTTTTAAGCCGCGATTTTCTTTTGTAGATAACATCAGCCGACTCGCCGAGAAGAAGGCTTATAGTGCGTGTCGAAAGGTTGCTCGCAAGATAAACGGTCAACTGATAATCTTCGGGCCTGATGTCCGGAAGCGTTGTTTTTATAAAAGAAAGAATATTATCGCGACAGTCGTTGACAGCCTTCTCCATGTCCGAAAATGATTCGGTTCGTACCGCCTCTATTTCGCTTTTTACTTTATCGGCAATGGCTTTGCGTTCTGTTTTTGTGCCTTGCGATTCATAATAGGTCTGACAGAGAGAGTCAATAAGTTCAAAACGATTTTCAAGCAATCCGTGGAGTGTGGCTTGAAGTCGGCTCACGTCATCAGTCTTTGACAAAATTGATTTATTAAGCATTGAGGCTTCGGCCATGAGCGCGTCGTTTTGTGCCGACTTGATTTTAAGCCGCTGACGCATCCAGACGATAATACCGGCGGCGATAATAAGAACAATCAATCCTATATAAACAATATGCTCACGTATCGCCCGCTCTTTGTACAGCATAAACTCTTTCTCCTTTTGGAGATAAAGAGCAGTGGCGAGTTCATTTTTATTATCAGTCGCTTGCTGCAGAGCCTTTATACGCGAGGCCCTGTTATACTCGTCCTTATAATTATGAACGCTGTAATAGTCAACCGCTATATTTATGATTGTATCGGTCGGAGCGGCGAGATTGTTGGCAAGCATCGTCTCGCTGTAAAGTAAAGCCCACCGGGCAATTGTAGCCGAATCCTTAAACTCTGAGATATCATACCCATTGAGACGGGCCATTGCTTCAGCCGGATCATCCTGTAGTATTATGGATATATCATCAAGTTCGCCACTTATCTTTGAACCGGAACAGGAACATCCGGTCACGGCCGATAATATTACAAGATACAGCAGAATACGCATTTCAGAAGATGTAGCTGAACGAGAACATTGCCGTAAGAGGACGTATACGGTCCATACCGAATATCACCTGTCCGATAGCTTCCCCCAGATTATCGGCCAATCCCTCGGACGAAAGCCTTGCTATTCCCCAGGAGATATTACCGCCGACAGCGTAATGCCTGTCAATCTCCAGTTCTATGCCCCATGACAGGCCTGCATCCCAGCGGTTGAGTTTAGGCAACTTAAAAGGCTTCCGGTTGCTCGTCTGCGCATCACCATAATAGTCACACCCCTCCGAAAAAAGATTCTCCGGCATGGATATTGTCCCTCCGCCGTCAGGCCTGACCTTGGTCTTGCCACGCACACCTATACCAACATACGGGCCAGTCTTAAGTGTGAGGCCACAGCGGTCTGAGACAGGAAAACGCACCGCAAACATAACCGGCAACTCGATAAAGTCAAGCGAGATATGCATACGGGCCTCACTGATCTGCTCGGCTCCATAATAACCTTCAACCACCCCACCCTTGTGACTGAACATAAGGCCCGGCCTTATAGAAAACCATCCTTTGACCGGAATAATTGCCGACGGACCTACTCGATATGAGGTAGCGGCAGCCGAGTGTCCCGGCAACCCCATCAGCACTCCTGTACCGATATTACCCTCAACAGCCCATCCTACACGGGCCGACGCTCCTGATGAAGACAAGAGCACAAACAGCAAAATCGATAATCGGCACGTAAATGAGATAACTCTGGTTCTGTCAGACATATTGAACTGATTTAATGCAATAAAAATATACTGATAAGATATGACATCCCGTATCACTCAGATGCCGATGCGGCAAGACGTTCAGCCTGGCTGCGAGCTATTTCAAGCTGACGGTTGAGACGCTCGCGTTCGAATGCAAGCTGACGGGCTTCAACTATAGCCCGCGAGAAGTTATAACAGCTGGCAACAGCATTGACTTGTTTAGAGCTCAGCTTTATGCTTTTCGATTTATCTCCAATGATAACCACCGACATAGCTCTTCCGTTATGTTCATCGGCAAATTTCCCGGCAGCCTCACTCTGCTCCGGCGAATACGTTATGACTTCACTGCCGCCGATACGATAGTTCATCTCCCCATCATATGGTACAGGTCCTGCTGTCACCGACTCACCGTCACATTTCAGAGAGAAACCTGTATGCTTTATGCCGCCCGGATTTACCGAAGAAATAAAATAAAACTGTCCTATCTCCGAGACCCGCGGCTGTACACCGGTACCATTCATGAAATCGGCATTAAAAGTAGCCCTGTCTACATAATACGGTTCGACAAGACGTGGATCGTCAACCTTTTTCATTGACAGCAGCAATTTATCATAACAATCCCTGAGCATAGCAATCGAATCATCGACAATCCTGATCTGCATCTCGGTAGCGTTTATCATAACCGTAGGACGAAACTTCATGGCAGATCGCTGCCATTCTGTCTCTGTCTTGTAGTTTGACTGAAGGGAATCCAGCAACGTCAACGCCTTCATAGGGTCACCATCCAGATTACACGACTGTGCCTGTTCGTACAGAGTGCGGGCCGCCCGGGCTGTCTCGCTTTCTCCGCCACACGATGTTTCAGCCACCATAGCGGCCACTGCGGCCGCAACCAGCACACGTCTAATTATTACGTTCGACATTCTTTACTCCTTTTACTGTTATTAATTTCTTTATCAGTGACGTGAGTGCCGACAGATCGTTCACACCCACTGTAAGATTACCCTGGAACATACCGTCATTGGAATCGATGGCTATACTGCGCAGGGTTACATTCTTTTCCTTGTTGATGATTGATGTGAGATTGGTTACAATTCCGATATTGTCGTTGCCCAGAACACGCAGTGTCGCTACAAACTGAGAACCGGACTTGCCTGACCATCTGACTTTAATCACACGATACGGATAACGATCCTTTATATTCCGTGCATTAGGACAATCGTGACGATGGATCTTAACCACACCCTCGGCCGAGATAAAACCAAAAACATCGTCACCATATATAGGATTGCAACACTTGGCAAGACGGTAATTCAATCCCTTGATATTATCACCGATTATAAGAACATCATCGGCATGTGTACGGTCTGCGATCTCATTCTCCATGAGGGTGAATTCACTGGCACTCTTGACGGTCTCATCGTCAGCGGCCGGCGCAGACAACTCGAGATAACGCTCTATTATAGTATTTATGTCAAGACGCTCCTCAGCTACATCCGTAAAGAAATCTGTAACTGTCCGGAATCCCATTTTCTTGATAACTTTCATAAGCAATGGTTCCTCAAGTTCGATTTTACGGTTTTTGAAACGACGCTGTATCAGTTCCTTGGCCAATTCTGTGCCACGGGTACGCTGCTCGTTTATAGTCTGGCGTATCTTTGAACGGGCCTTGGATGTGACGACCATATTGAGCCAGTCAAGTTTAGGTTGCTGACTCGACGAGGTTATAATCTCCACGGTGTCACCGCTTCTGAGCCGATATCCGAGTTTCTCACTCTTGCCGTTTACACGGCCTCCGGTACACTGGCATCCGAGTTTGGAATGGATATTGAATGCAAAATCAAGAAGTGAGGCACCCTGCGGAAGTCTGAAAAGATCTCCCTTGGGGGTAAATACAAACACTTCCTTATCATAGATATCCATCTTGAAATTGCGCATCAGTTCCATCGGACCGGTTTCTCCGGCTTCCAGAATATCCCGCACATTATTCATCCAGGCATCAAGGTTGTTTTCGCTTTTGATTCCCTTGTATCTCCAATGGGCCGCAAGCCCCTTCTCCGCCACCAGATCCATCCGGCGAGTACGTATCTGTACCTCCACCCACTTGTTGTCCGGCCCGTAAACCGTAATATGCAACGACTCGTAACCATTACTCTTAGGTATGCTGATCCAGTCCTTCATACGTGACGGATTGGGCTGATACATGTCGGTTATGAGCGAATACACGAGCCAGCAGTCACTCTTCTCCCGTTCCTTTGGTGTGTCAAGAATGATACGTATTGCAAAAAGATCATAGATATGTTCCATATCTACTTTCTGCTTCCTGATCTTGTTCCAGATAGAGTAGATCGACTTGGTCCGCCCCTTGATGTCAAACTTAAGACCAGACTTCTCGAGTTTTTCTTTAACAGGCCTGATGAACTCGGCTATATATGCGTCACGCTTGGCCTTTGTTGCATTCAGTTCGTGGGCTATATCCGTATAAGTCTGACGGTTGGTATATTTGAGTGACATATCCTCAAGTTCCGACTTAATGGAATAGAGACCGAGACGATGTGCCAAAGGCGCATAAAGATAACCCGCCTCGTAGGCTACGTCCCTCACGAACGATTCATCCGGATGATGGTTGATCGATTTCATAAGCGTAAGCCGTTCCACAATCATCATTATGATGACACGGATATCCTCGGCGAATGTCATAAGAAGCCGTCTGAAGTTATCACTTATAACGGTGGCATTGGCATTCTTACCATACAGCGAAGCGACCTTGGACAGCCCCCTTACGAGTTTGGCCACATCATCACCCCAGCCTTTTGACACATCACCAATAGTCATCACGCCTACAGTACACAATCTGTACGCAAGCAATGCCGCGACAATATTGCGGTCCGGACTCACTCTCTCGCAGAAAGTGACTGCCGTCGCCAGATCATGTACAACCGGATGGATGCCGTGCTTGTCGCGCACACAATGTCCACCTTCTACAGCTCCTGATATGAGACTCTTAAGACGTCTGAGATTAATTGATTTCTCAAGATCGGCACACAGCGACCAAAGCTTACGGTAGTTCTCACGTAAGCTCTCCTTCTCCCGGGCAGTGAATGTCAGTTGTTTCATAACCTGAAAACATCAAATACAAAGGTCAAAAGTACAACTTAACGCACAATTTGCCAAATCAAACGGCAAAAAACAGGACAAATAATACACCCGGTCATGCAGAAAATTTATTTTCAATGATTTGTATATTTCAGAAAAGCGCTGTACCTTTGAATTTGAGTTTGATCTGAAATTAAAAAAAAATATTGCAATGAACAGTATTCTGACTTCTGTATCTGTATTCATGATGATGACGATAGCTTTCACTTCTCATGCCAGATCAGATTCCGATGCATTTATAGAAGTTACCGGTACGTCAACAGTCAGCATCGTGCCCGATCGTATCACCATCGAGATCGGCATGGAGGAATATCACCTCAATGACAGTACTATAGTATGCCTGGCCGACATTGAGAAAGGGATCAGACAGACCCTGCGTAATGCCGGGATCTATGACTCGGACATAGTAGTGTCTGATATCGGGAACTACCGCGACAGGGATAAATCATCGGACTTCCTGATGGCAAAACGTCTGGCAGCCACTGTCTCGGATTTCGATATTATCGACCGCATATCCGATCGTCTTGACCGGCGCGGTATTTCAAGTTTCAACATAACCCGTATCGACAACACTGAAATCGAAAGGTTCAACAATCAAGGTCTTAAAGCAGCACTTGATGCCGCCGGACGCAAGGCCGAGTTCATTGCCGACAATGAGGGATTACGTCTTCTCCAGCCATATGAGATAACAGAAAACGGGCCTGATTATTATGATACACCGACGTTCAGCAACGTATCTGTCGAAAGTGGTGCCGGCATGGAAAATATGCGGCGCATAATACGGCGCTACAGCGTCAGGGTACGATATCTGTTCATTTCAGAATAATCCGACATGACTGTCTGCCGCCCAATCGATACATTATCACTTCTGTCACTGATAATTGTATTCCGACTTGGCATACATGCCTGTAAGGCCAATGAACGATGCGCCGGAATGGAAGCGCAACTGATCGAGTATATCGCAGGCAAAGATGCCCGTATCGGTGTCGCAGTGATCGCACACGGACAGGACACTGTCTCGGTCAACGGAAACAAGGACTTTCCGATGATGAGCGTATTCAAATTTCCTGTAGCACTCGCCGTAGCCGATTATTGCCGGAACAATGACATACATCCTGATGATTCTGTTACGGTTGAGGCCGACGATATCAAGACCGGCACCTGGAGTCCGATGCGTGATAAATATGGAGTGAAAACCCGTCGGATGCCGATAGCCGAACTACTGCAGTTCGCACTTCAGCAAAGTGACAATAACGCCTGTGACATACTGTTAAACCTTATTGGAGGAACAGCTGTCGCCGACAGTGTCGTAAAAGCATCCGGCTATGACAATATCTTTATAAGGTTTACCGAAGACCAGATGCATACAGATCCGCATCTATGCGTTCTCAACAGTTCCACACCGGTGGAAATGGCCGGAATGTTCGATCGGTTCTACCGTATAGTAATATCAGACGGTAACCCTTTCCACAGATCAATCGGAGAGATGATGACTTCGTGCATGACAGGTAAAAACCGCCTGCCGTATGCCTTGACCGACACCGGTGCTGCGATCGGACACAAGACCGGCACCGGAGACGTGAACCGTCAGGGACGCATAACTGCGCTCAACGATGCCGGATACGTGACAATGCCTGACGGACATGGATATTCAATCGCGGTATTTGTTGCCGACTCGGCATACAATATGGCAGAAACCGAGAAGATTATCGCTGATATATCAGAAATAGTATTCGGCTGGCTTTATCGACGTACACACGCGATTACCGCCGTACCCTGATCCCTTACAGATTCACACAGACCGCAGGCAGATGCTAATTAACAGATGCTAAACCATCATACAATATTTCTTTCATAGTATATTTATTATTATTTTTGCAGTGAGTGATTCACTCACTGCCTGTATGGAAGAAACGCGTCAGTATATAGCAATAGACCTGAAGTCGTTTTACGCTTCAGTGGAATGTGTCGAGCGTGGTCTTGATCCGCTTGACACATGTCTTGTCGTAGCCGATCCGACCCGTACAGACAAGACTATATGCCTGGCAGTATCTCCTGCCCTCAAAACATATGGTACCGGAGGGAGACCACGACTGTTTGAAGTTATCAGAACAGTGAAAAGCGCCAACAGCAGACGCGGCAGTGCCGGCAAATCCATATCAAAAACTGTGATTGACTCAAACAGAGATATAGCAATAGATTTTCTTGTGGCTCCGCCACGCATGGCTCTTTATATCGACTACAGTACACGCGTATATCAGGTATATCTGCGCCATATTGCCCCTGAAGACATTCATGTATACTCGATCGATGAGGTGATAATGGATGTCACCGGTTATCTTGAGTTATACCGGATGTCGGCCCACGAGCTGGCACTGAAGATGATCCGTGAAGTGCTTGCCGAGACCGGCGTGACTGCTACAGCAGGAATCGGTACAAATATGTACCTGTGTAAAGTGGCGATGGATATCGTGGCAAAAAAAATGCCGCCAGACAAAGATGGAGTACGCATAGCCGAACTTGACGAGATGTCCTACCGCAGACAGTTATGGGAACATCGTCCGCTAACCGACTTCTGGAGGGTCGGCCGGGGCATCGCACGTCGTCTTGAATGCTATGGTATCGAGACTATGGGCGACGTGGCCCGTTGCTCAATTGAACATGAAGATCTGCTGTATGGCATGTTCGGCGTCAATGCCGAACTGCTCATAGATCATGCATGGGGCTGGGAACCTGTAACTATGGATCTCGTAAAGACCTATCGTCCGGAGACCCGGAGCATAAGCAGCGGACAGGTACTGCAATGCGCCTATACTGCCGGCAAAGCACGCAATGTGGTGATGGAGATGGCCGACTGTATCTCGCTCGAACTTATTGATCACAGGCTCGTGACCGACCAGCTGGTGCTTACAGTCGGATATGATGTAGAGTCACTGACAGATCCTGTTATCAGCCGCCGGTATGACGGACCTGTAAAGACAGACCATTACGGACGCCGTATTCCCGGCCATTCCCAAGGCACAGTCAATCTTGACATACCGTCATCATCCGGACGTATTCTTGCCGAGAATATAACCAGGCTATATGACCGTATCGTTAATCCCGATCTGCTCGTACGTCGTATAACCCTCTCAGCCAACAGACTTTGCAACGAAAATAAAGCCGTTATACCGGCCCGTACAGTGCAGCTCGATCTGTTTACCGATTATGACGCGCTGAGACTGACGCATGAGACCGAAACAGACAGACTCTCGAGAGAACGCAGATGTCAGGAAACGATATTGAAAATAAAGAAGTCTTTTGGCAGGAATGCCATTCTGAAGGGATTGAATTATGCCGATGGTGCCACACAGCGCGATCGGAACTGTCAGATAGGAGGTCATCATGAATAGCAGATATGATGATATCATCAGTATGCCCCATCATGTAAGCTCCACACGGGAACCTATGCCGATGTCAGGCCGCGCTGCCCAGTTCGCACCGTTTGCCGCACTTGACGGCCTCGATACCGCAATCAGGGAGACCGCCCGTATTACCGGCCGGTATGTGGAACTTACCGAGAATGAACAGATGGAATTATCCCGCATAATACATAGAGCTATAAATCTTGGAATCAGCGTTACTATAACCCATTTCATTCCCGATAGAAAAAAGCCGGGTGGTCGGTACTGTCATAAAACCACACGCATAAAGGAATTCGACGGATACAGGCGATGCCTCGTACTCGGAGACGGCGGCAATATACCGCTCAAGCATATATGTTCGGTCCATATTCCATAGAAAGAATGTGATCTATCACAGACCGATACGACCGGTATCGTCAAGCATATATGCCGGAATCTGTTTTCGCACACTCCGCGTCAGATTTCCTGCAACCTGGACATAACTATGATGTATCAGGGCTTTTACCATGGAATCGCTTAAAGATCCATGCATACTCAGCTCGTTCCAGTACCGTTTATTCCAGTGCCAGGCAGGCCTGATCTCGGGATAGCGGTCGCGCAACTCGATCGCATAATCAGGATCACATTTTACTACAACATAGTCATCCCGTACCAGGCCGAGACATACAAATATCTTTCCACCTACCCTCAGCAACAGATAATCTTCTCCAAAAGCCATATCCTCGCTTGTCAGCGGAAACGACAGACAGTATTCCCGTATAGATTCTATATCCATAATATCGGTGTGTTACTACAGTAAAATCAGTTGACACCCAATAATTCTATATCAAATATCAGCGTCGAGCCTCCGGGTATGCCAGGCTGGCTGACACGGCCGTAGGCCTGAGACGCAGGAATATACAGCTCCCAGGATCCCCTGGGTGCATATGGGATAAAGCTATGATCCATCCGGGAATAAGATCGCGCAATCGGAATGCAGGAGCCACACCGCCCCGGCTCGAATCAAACACATGACCGTTGATGGTACGCCCGGTATAGTGTACCGTGACGACACTGCCTCGATCAGGTGAAGAAGATTTTGAGTTACCGCTTTTTATCGCCTTGTAATATATGCCGTTGCCGAGAGGATAAACTCCCGTCTCGCGCGATTTTTCTGCAAGCCAGTCGAGATTGCGCTGAATGTATTCCGGTTTGGCCATGGTGTATGAACAGATATGTTTTATGTTTGTACAGATGCAAAAGTACAAATTTTAAACGAATTCCAAAACATGACTATTTTATAATGAAAGAATAGTCTTAACAGCGTCCTGCAACGCCATGAACCGTCAATATAATACACTGTATATCAATAAATTACCCCCCCCCATCATTAAAATAAGACTTTGTATCGTTGTTTCTTAACAAAAAAATTATTAAATTTGCAACACTTAAACATTCCACATAAACATTCTGTGGATTGCTTAAACAGCAACTTTAGGTCAATTTACCCTTGTAAAACTGTACCATACGGGTATCATCAAATGATATGTGGTTTCTACTGAACAACATACAGTCCGGCAGG
>CAJUBL010000053.1:0-8247 GCA_910584665.1 uncultured Muribaculaceae bacterium
CACCCAATGCTGGACCTCGAATTTGATTAACATTTTTTAAGAGACACTAGTGACAACTATAAGGTGTTTTTCAAACCGGTACTACAAGCCGATAATTTTTCAATCATTGGTGGTAAACAATCATTTGTACGCCTTGGATCTTCATTTCCGTATATATTCGAACCGCCGATATGCGGGTATGCGGAAGTGGTGAGTAAATCATCCAATACAGCAAGAATCGCGGCAGAATTTGATAATATCATTCGGATAACCAAACCAGGACTTCTTGTTTCATCTGACAATTCATCTTTCAAACTTGATGGTCAGATGAAAAATGGCGAGCAGTTATTTGAACTAAGTAATCTTAGCCCAAACACCACCTACAGTTTCACGCCCTACGTCGATTACTATGACGGTCCGGAAAATGGTCAGACCAATTCATTCACCACACTTGCTGAGGTGTTCGGCAAATGGACTTGTGTATGGAACACGACACCGCCTAACGCGAAGCTCATCACAATGACTTTGAATAGCGATTATACTATGTCTCAGACATATTATTATTCAAACAGAGATGACTATATCACATATATACATACATTCAGTCTGAATGAAGAAACATTTGTTTTTCATAAGGACAACGGTGATGAACAGACGTGGCATATTGATGAGTGTACAGAGAATTTGTTGATTATCTCACAACCGGACGGTTTTACATACACCCTTGTGCGATAGGGCATGGATAAAATCTAATCGAGTCTGTGCCAATGTGGCATTTATATACTGAAAATAAATTCATATACAAACGTAATTTAAAAAGATGAGAAAGATAATAAAAACGAGGTGGCTGATATCGGCCATCATACTGGCTCTTGTCCCCATATCTTCCTTGACAAGCTGTGGCAACGATGAGCCGGATCTGGGAACGGAAGATCCTGCTACACCGGTCTCGGACTTAGTAAAAATTTTGAAATCTGGCGTATGGACCTGTGCGAATACGGAATATTCCTGGAGTTTCGGGGATAATCCATATTTTGACAGCGACAAGTACGTAGTGAGCATGTTTTTCTTCAACGATGGTCATGGTGTTAGTGTCCTATCGGACTATAATCATAGTTTTCTCGACGAGACATACAACAAATCAAGTTCTCGCCAGTGGTTCACTTATACGGAGACCTCTAAAAATGGGATCAAAATACGTTTCAACGATGGTTTGGTTCAGAATCTTACACTCAAAGGCTCACATCTTGACGATGCTGACGGAGGCGACGGCTACACTTTCCGCGACTTTGACAGCTACGAATTGGATTTCCTGAAACAGTATGGCCCGGTATCCGGTTCATGTGGCAGCGGTGTGAAATGGTCATATGAGCCTTGGGCCGATAGAATCGTATTGAGTGGTTCCGGGCGCATGACTGACCTCAAATCGACTGCCGAACAGCCATGGAAAAATTTCCGGGGATTTTCAATGATCGATATTGAAGGTGCTATAAGCCATATCGGCGCTTATGCCTTCGAAGGGATACAGCGCTTGAGCTGGGTGCAAACTTCCCAGCTCAATAAAACCAGAATCGAATCATATGGCGAGCGATGTTTCGCCGATTGCATCGCGCTTGAGCATATCCCGGGCTTCTATGGCGCAAGGCAGATCGGCATGGAGGCCTTTGCCGGGTGCAAAAGTCTTGGTGTACTGATTTCTAAAGATGAGCTTGACAATCTCATAGAAATCGGTGACTATGTTTTCGACGATACAAAATCCGTTTCGTTCAATGATGTCAGGTTCGGATCTGACCTTGAAACCATTGGTGCTTCTCCCTTCGGTGAAAACTCATCCTCTATTGTGACATTTGTCGAAGGCATCCGCAGTATCTCACATGACCACAATACAGCTGGCTATCCTGCTTTCGATATACGAGGATCGGAACTCACGCTCCCTAACAGTCTCGAAAATCTTGGTGATTTGTCATTCAGCGGCGCAATTTCCAAAATAGAATTGGGTCGCGGACTTAAGAGCGTCGGTCGCGCAGCAATGATAACAAGTTCCAAGAAGGGTGATGTCTATATTTCAGCGACTACACCACCGTCATGCCCCGATGATTTTCTGGTTGGCTCCGATAATTGGGAAAGTATCCATTCCGGCTGGACTTTACACGTTCCTGAAGGAAGTGAAAATGCTTATAGAAATGCTCCTGGTTGGAGAAAATTCAAGATTGAGGTAGGAAGCAATCAAGGAGATAACGATAACCCTGTCGATCCGAGTGATTTTCTCACATCTGTCACAGTGGCGCCGGAACCCTTCAGGGCTATAATAACAGGTTCGTTTAACCCGGCGACATACACTAACTATAAATCTTTTCAACTCAGAATCAGTAAGACTGCCGCCGGTTTATCTGAAGTCACAAAATATACAGATTATGATTTAAACGGCTTAAATTTTTCACAAGAAATATGGCTAAGTGAACATGACACCAAATACTATTATTCAATTGTAGCCGAAGATAATAAAGGCAAGGCATTCTCAAGCGAAGTGTATTTTTTTACCACTACCACTCCACGAAGTCCTGAATCATGTTCATACACCCTCAATGGCAAAACTTTCACTATGGTGAAAGTCACGGGTCTTAACTCGGGCGATTTTTTTATAATGCAAACCGAACTGCCTCTTGATGCCGACTTTATAATGGATGGTTGCATACCTGAAAAACGTCTCGATGTCAATAATGATGGTGTAGTCATTAAAGCAGAGTTCAAAAATTTCCTCATCTCTTTACGCGCTGCTACCGGAATAGAATTCCGTCTTCCTACTTCTTCCGAATGGAAATATGCCGCAATGGGCGGACAGTATATGCAGGAGTATAAATACTCAGGAAGTAATAATCTTGATGAAGTAGGATGGTATAAGGACAATAGTAATGGTTTTCTTCATGGAGTTGGATTGCTTAAGCCCAATATCCTTGACTTATATGATATGTCCGGAAATTATGGAGAGCTTACAAACGACACCGATGATTACGCCTTTGTCGACGGCAACCTTTACGGTGGTTATTATAAATCTTCAGAAAAGAATTGTACAGTTAGCAGTAATATTAAGCAGCCTACTGGCGGAAATATTACAGGAACCAACAAAAGAGAGAATAATGCGTTCGATGGTCGAATCTACACAGTAAGACTTGTCTATTCAGTCCGATAAACGCAGAAATCACAAATTAATAAAGAAGCGTATCACATCATCTACGTCTGAAAGTCGTAGAAAATTTGATGGTTTCTAAGATCGTCAGCCGTAGATGTTGCTGATTCAGTCCGCGTTTCTTATAAACATGATGATCAATGGGACTGTAAGGCTAATTATAAGAATTGAAATGTATAACAAAAAACAAATCAGTTTAATACTGACTCACTTGGCAGGTACGCATCAGATTGAAAATGGCCTCCCCAATATACAGTAAGTAAAGCCACAGGACAACATTGAAATCAAAATGCCGTTCCTTGCTGAACGACATTGAATGAAAATCGTGAAATAGAAAAATCGGAATGATAGAAAGAATATGTATTATAGCTTGGAAACCCGTCATGACTTCTGGATCTGACGGAAATAATGAGTAGAACGGCAAAGATAAAAATAGAGTGTGCAATCCCGGATAAGGATAATGTCCGGCATTTATCTGAGCTGAAGAGCAGCGGAGGCGAAAGATATCTGACGGTCTTTATCCCCGTGGATTAAAACATAGGGGGACATGGAATGGCTGGAAATCCTTAACAACCGATAAATATCTTAAATTCATTTTTATCCACTTTCCACCAATTTCCGAAAAAGTACACGATTAGTACCCGCCATTCAGCAAATCTCTTTGACAATCAGGGCAACCGCATCAAAATTATAACTAATTGATAATCAAATATGCCTATTTTAGCTTTCCGCGTAAACTCCTGATAAAACGCGTTTGATAATAAGTATGTTATGATTTTGAAAAATTTTGATGCGGTTGCCCTGTTTGACAATCAGCTAATTTGCTCAATTAGCGGAAAATACCTAATTTTGTGGGTTAAACAATTTATTGAATGAACGGAAATTCGATTATAATCAAGGGTGCGCGGGTCAATAATCTCAAAAGTGTCGATGTAGAGCTGCCACGTGATAAATTCATTGTGATTACAGGGCTGTCGGGTTCGGGTAAATCGTCGCTTGCTTTTGATACGTTATATGCCGAGGGGCAACGCCGTTATGTCGACAGTCTGTCGAGTTATGCACGACAGTTTGTGGGCCGTATGTCTAAGCCTGAGGTTGATTTTATAAAGGGACTTCCACCTGCGATTGCAATTGAGCAGAAGGTTACAACGCGCAATCCGCGCAGTACTGTAGGCACTTCGACTGAGATTTATGATTACCTGAGGCTTCTTTTCGGTCGTATAGGCCATACGATATCTCCAGTCTCAGGATGTGAGGTCAGGAAACATACAGTCAATGATGTGGTTGCTGTTGCCGGTGGTTATCCTCCCGGTACCCGACTGGCCATAATGTCTCCTGTAAGTATGCCGGAGGGGCGTTCGGTCGAGGATCAGCTCGATATCTTTGTCAAGGAGGGGTATTCCAGGCTTTTTATAAATGACGGTTTTATTGAGATTGAGGATTTCGTTGCAATGAAAAACAAGTCTGAAGTCCGGGACATGTATCTTGTTATAGACCGTCTGAGTGTCAGCGATGACCCTGACGAACTTAGCCGTCTTGCTGATTCTGTCGAGACCGCTTTCTTTGAAGGACATGACATGATGCGGCTTGTGATATGGGATACTGACGGAGAGGTTCACCGATATGATTTTTCGAAACGTTTTGAGGCCGACGGCATAACATTCATGGAACCCAACGAGCAGATGTTCAATTTCAATAATCCGTATGGAGCATGTCCGCGTTGTGAGGGGTTCGGCAAGACAATGGGGATCGATGAGAATCTGGTCATTCCCAATCAGGCATTGTCGGTCTACGAGGATGCTGTCGTGTGCTGGAAGGGAGAGAAGATGAGCGAGTGGAAAAAGTATTTTATCGCCCATGCTCAGCATGTGAATTTTCCTATCCATCGTCCGTACAATCAGCTGACACAGGCTCAGAAAGATCTTTTATGGCATGGCGACCAGGAGTTTGAGGGAATCGACGGATTCTTCAGGATGATAGAGCAGAACCTCTATAAAATACAATATCGGGTCATGCTGGCGCGGTACAGGGGGAAGACTGTGTGTCCGGATTGTCATGGTAATCGTCTGCGTCCGGAGGCTATGTACATACAGGTCGGAGGCAGGAATATAACA
The DNA here is from genome assembly GCA_910584665.1 of uncultured Muribaculaceae bacterium. Classification (GTDB taxonomy): domain Bacteria; phylum Bacteroidota; class Bacteroidia; order Bacteroidales; family Muribaculaceae; genus JAAVFS01. The sequence continues at coordinate 5,281 of CAJUBL010000053.1, forward strand.
GAACTCGTAAGAATGCCTGTTACTGATCTTAAGAACTGGTTTGATACTCTTGAACTGGATGAGCGTGACTCTGTGATTGCCCGACGACTCATTACCGAGATACGTAACCGGCTTGAATATATGGTGAATGTAGGCCTCGGCTATCTGACTCTTGACCGTCTGTCAAACACTCTTTCGGGCGGAGAGAGCCAGCGCATCAATCTGGCTACATCGCTTGGAAGCAGTCTTGTGGGGTCGTTATATATACTCGACGAGCCGAGTATCGGATTGCACTCTCGCGATACACAGCGTCTTATCGAAGTTCTTCGCAAACTTCAGCAACTCGGGAACACAGTCGTTGTCGTAGAGCATGACGAGGAAATTATGGAGGCCGCGGACTATATAGTGGATGTCGGACCTCAGGCCGGACGCCTCGGAGGTCAGATCGTATATCAGGGAGACTGGAAACATCTTGGTGAAGCGACCGACAGCTATACGGCCGGGTATCTTACAGGTAAGCTTGAGATTCCGCTGCCGGTAAAACGTCGTCGGTGGAGCAGCTATATTGAAGTAAAGGGGGCCATGCAGAATAACCTCAAAAATATAGATGTCAGGTTTCCTCTTGGGGTTATGACTGTCGTTACCGGTGTAAGCGGCAGCGGTAAATCTACTCTTGTAAGGGATATTCTCTACCGGGCTATGCTTCGCCGTCTCGGTGAGGCCGGTGATGCTCCCGGTGCATTCAGGGAACTCTCCGGAGATGTCTCGCGTATCCGGTCTGTCGATTTTGTTGATCAGAATCCTATAGGTAAATCCTCCCGTTCCAACCCGGCCACATATCTTAAGGCCTATGATGAGATACGGGCACTTTTCGCCGATCAGCAGGCTTCGAAACAGATGGGGTTTACTCCGTCGACATTCTCGTTTAACGCTGATGGCGGTCGTTGTGACGAGTGTAAGGGCGAGGGGACTATAACGATCGAGATGCAGTTTATGGCTGATATCACCATACCTTGCGAAGCGTGTCACGGACAGCGGTTCAAACGAGAGGTACTTGAGGTTAAATTCAATGATTGCAATATCAGCGACATCCTCAACATGACTGTCAGTCAGGCCATCGAGTTTTTCAGTATGTACGACGGCACCATCCAGCGGCGCATAGTCTCCCGTCTCAAACCTTTACAGGATGTGGGTCTCGGATATATCAGGCTGGGACAGTCGTCATCAACACTTTCCGGCGGCGAGAATCAGCGTGTAAAGCTTGCTTATTATCTCGCTAATGATAAGGCGGGATCCACACTCTTCATTTTTGACGAGCCGACGACCGGACTTCATTTCCATGACATAAACCGTCTGCTCGATTCGTTTGACCGTCTGATCGCCAACGGACATACTGTTATAATCATTGAGCATAACATGGATGTGATAAAGTGTGCGGACCATGTCATAGACATAGGTCCGGAAGGAGGAGAGGCTGGCGGATACATTGTCGCTGCAGGTACACCCGAGCAGATCGTGGAGCAGGGTAGGGGATATACCGCCCGATATCTGCGTTCCAAGCTTGCAATCCGATGACGGTATGATAATCAGACGGGTGTCCGGGGATTTAGAGCCGGTTCGACAATAAATGTTAATCGCAGGGCGGTCAATCGCCGAGTGATTTTCTTTGGGATGTGAGGGAGCGATGGGGCTCCATCGTGACCGAGCAGTACGAAGAAAAGCGCCGACGAGTGGCCGGGGCGAAGGTAACTTCCGTCCCGAAAAAGAGGGAGATTAAATGTGTATCATAATGTCTGAGCCAGCGCACATGCATATCTGAGCATAAAAAGTATCGATGCAAGATATGCCATGGTGCGCGCTGTGGCGGGGTAACGCTCGTAATTGCGACACAGGCGGCTGAAATTGTCAAGCCAGGCGTTTGTACGTTCAACTACCTGACGGCCTGACAACGGAATGAAATCCGATGTGCCGAAATTCGATTCCACACACTCCACAACCATCCCGTCGGTTGTGGAATCAACGCCAGGATAACCGTTGTCGGCCTTGATCAGGGATATTGTCGGATAATGTATCGTCATATCCGACAGCAATATGGTAATGCCTTTTGAGTCGTGAACATTTGCAGTGGTTACATCGCATAAAAGAGGAAGACCGCAGGAGTCTGCTGAAATCAGCCGTTTTATGCCCTTGATTTTCTTGAATCCGTCGACACCCTTCTGTGATTGAGCATAGGCAGAACGGACGCTTTGGCTGTCAACAACAGCGACTGACGGCTCGCTCTTACGTCCGAGTCACTTGCATCGCAATTTGACAAGACGGTGCAGAAACCCAATAAGATTGTCCGACTCGCTACATTTTCGAAAATTATAGTAGACGGTTGGCGGCATTGGGAAATAGGTGGATAACATTTTCCATTGACAACCCGTGTAGACCAGGTAAGCTATCGCGCGGAATACATCATAGAGGTTTACGCGCTCCTTGTCGTGAAAGCGGCTTATCGGTTTCTTTATCAATCACCTTTGACGTTGATTGAAAGTAATGTTCATATTCTGACATTTGTGTTGTCAAACTATAACACATCCAATCTCAGAAATGATGGCTATCAGAGCGATGAAATTACCTGTGCATCGCATATCGCGGTCGCTTTTGAAGCTGTGGCTCAGTCACAATGCCACAGCATTGCTCCTTCACTACAACTCCAAAATCAATCCGCGATATGCGACCCTGCGGTTAACATTTATTGTCGAACCGGCTCTTAGTACATATTTCCGAACACCCGATTATTTTATATGTGTATCGATTGTATACCGGTATTATCTGAGGAATCGGCGGTATTACCTGGTGTGTATTATCTCAGACGGTCGTAACTTTTCAGCAGTTTCTCGTCCTGTCCCATGCGGTAACGTGCTATGACAGTACATATCAGGGCACATACAAGACCTACCGGAGCTCCGGTCCATGCTATTTCCCATAGTTCACCGGACCCTT
>CAJUBL010000053.1:8257-21289 GCA_910584665.1 uncultured Muribaculaceae bacterium
AATAAGGAATGCTGTTGCGGCCGATGCGAGAATAAGCAGAATACATACTGCGGCTACAAGACGTTGCACTTTAAGGTTCCTGAACAGGAATATGTCGATCAGCAGTAGCAGTGTGATGAGAATATTCACGATCAGGAATACAGGATAGTCTGGTGTGATAAGTTCGACGAGGGTTTCCTGTGTCTGGTCTGCGACTGTTCCGAACGGACGTATGAATACAAGAATCATGGCGAATATCGCCAAGAGCAGATATACCGATTGCCAGCGTTGTATTACCATAGTAGTTGTTGTTATTGGTTGTTGAAAATTGCACCCGGCAGTTTGCGCAGGTTATATTGTGATGCCATGATCTCGCCGTAGGCGCCTGCCGAACGGATGGCCAGAATATCACCCCGTCTGAGCTCAGGCAGTGATTCGTCTGTTGCGAAGACATCGCTTGACTCGCATATGGGACCTACAACATCATACGTCATGACCGGACGTTCACAGATATCATCCGATACAGATTGTATTACGTGATGGGCCTGGTAAAGAGCAGGACGTATGAGGTCGGTCATACCGGCGTCGACAATGGCAAAACGTCTGGTAGGGGTTTCCTTGATATAAAGTACCCGTGTTATAAGCGAGCCGCACTGTGCGACGACGGCACGTCCGAGTTCAAAATGTATTTCCTGATTGTTGTCGAGGTATAGACTGTCTTTAAAAAGATTAAAGTAGCTCCGGAAGTCTGGTATCGGTGTTCCGTCGGGGTTGTCATAGTCTATTCCGAGTCCTCCGCCGACGTTGATCAGTCTGAATTCCACTCCTTTTTTCCGATATCGGTCCACGAGTTCGTTGATACGGTCACACAGGAGTCTGTAGCTGTCGAGCTGCGTGAGCTGAGATCCTATGTGGAAATGTAGTCCCACGAGATTTATACCTTTCATCCCGTGAGTCATGTCAATGGCTTCGTCAAGTTGGGACATCGCTATGCCGAACTTGTTTTCACTCAGTCCGGTAGTTATGTACCTGTGGGTATGTGCATCTATTTCCGGATTGACTCTGAACGCAATGTTGGCCACAGTACCTGTCTTCAGTGCCAGATCGTTGATGACGGTCAGTTCGGCTGTCGATTCGACGTTGAAGCATTCGATGTCATGGCTCAGGCCAAGCATGATCTCCCGGTCGGTCTTTCCCACACCTGCAAAAACAATTCTGTCGGCCTGGAATCCGGCGGTCAGAGCTTCCTTTATCTCGCCTCCGCTCACACAGTCGGCTCCCAGACCGGCTGCCTGGATTATACGTAGTATCTCAGGGCGTGCATTGGCCTTTACAGCATAGTGAACTTTAAACCGGTGGTCAATGGACGCGGCCTTTACCAGAGATTCGAGCGTACGCTGCAACAGTTCTATATCGTAGTAGTAGACCGGTGTTGACGAGGCTTTGAACAGTTCGTACGGAAGAGTGCTCATTTGAAAATATTATCACTTAATGCATTTAAAGCCTTGACTTTGTCTTCCTTGCTCACGAGGAATGAGATATTGTAATTGCTCCCGCCATATGAGATCATACGTACGGGTATATCCCTGAGGGCTTCAAGAGCGAGTGTCTCGAAGCCGCAATTATGCCACTCGAGATCGCCTACAACACAGATTATAACCATATCATGGTCAATGGTGACTGTGCCGAATTTCTTCAGGTCATTGACAATGTCATCAAGGCCTCTGGTATTGTCAACTGTTACCGATACTCCCACTTCGGATGTGGCTATCATGTCGATAGGGGTCTTGTGGGTTTCAAAGATCTCGAATACCTTGCGAAGGAATCCGTATGCCAGCAACATGCGGCTTGATTTGATCTTGATGGCTGTGATGTTGTCCTTGGCGGCTACAGCCTTGATGCGGTGTGAAGGCTGGGTATTGTAGATTACTGTTCCCGGCGCTTCGGGATCCATGGTGTTGAGCAGTCTTACCGGTATGTTGTTAAGCTTGGCCGGCAACACACAGGTAGGATGCAGGATCTTGGCTCCGAAATAGGCCAGTTCGGCAGCCTCCTCGAAGTGCAGTTCGTCGACGGGTCTGGTTCCCTCTACATACCGCGGATCATTGTTGTGCATGCCGTCGATATCGGTCCATATCTCGATCTCTTCCGCTCCTAATGCCGCACCGATAACTGAAGCCGTAAGGTCACTGCCACCGCGCTGCAGGTTATCTATCTCGCCATAGGCGTTGCGGCATATATATCCGTGCGTAAGGTACAGGGCCGCATCGGCGTTACGCTCCAGCAGTGTCTCGAGCCTGTCCCTGATGTACAGTGTATCGGGTTCAAGATTCTTGTCCGTACGCATATAGTCGAGAGCGGGCAGCAGAGCGACGTCGACATGTTGTTCGCGCAGGTAGTGATACATCAGTGCTACCGACATTATCTCACCCCGTGAAAGAATCTCTTTCTCCTCGAACAGCGTGAACAGGTCTTTACTGAATGAGCGTATGTAGTTAAAGCAGTCCCTTATCTCGTTGAGAGCGAGTAGTCGGAACTCTTCTGTCTGGTATAATTCGTCAATTACACGTCGATATTTGTTCTCGAGATTATTGATTATTTCCTTGGCCCCCTCTACATTACGTTTATAAAGATAATCCGAAATCTCGATCAACGAGTTGGTTGTGCCTGACATGGCAGACAGGACCACGATGTTCTTTCCACGTGTTGAGATGAGCTTAGCGACATCCTTGATGCGCTGGGCGGAACCTACCGATGTGCCTCCAAACTTTAAAACTTTCATTTCGGGTATAAAATGGTGACTTCTGAATAATAGCTATATAGTGTGGTGATAAAATACTTATTTTTAGGAAAATCATGAATACGAAACGATTCCGTCGTCAAATACCTGCCCTCTGTCACATCTCAGTACTCTGGCGGGGAACTGCTCGACAAGTGAGAGATTATGAGTGGCCATTAATACTGTGGTGCCCTGTGACGCAATGGCGTGCATAAGCCGTGTTATGTGTTCGCCTGTGGTCGGGTCGAGGTTGCCTGTGGGCTCGTCGGCTATGATAAGTTTAGGCTTGTTGAGCAACGCCCGTGCTATGACGACACGCTGTTGCTCGCCGCCCGATAGTTCGTGTGGATGTTTGTAGCATTTCTTGTCCATCCCGACCTGGCTCAGCACTTCGTTGATACGCAGGTCCATTGCTGTGCTGTCGGTCCATCCTGTTGCTTCGAGGACAAAACGCAGGTTATCGTATACCGATCGGTCCGACAGTAGCTGAAAGTCCTGGAATACAATGCCTATCTGGCGTCTGAGGTAAGGTATCTCTTTCCGGTTGATACACATGAGGTCATACCCCATTACGATGGCATCACCGCTGTCTACCGGAACCTCGGCATAAAGAGATTTCATCAGGCTGCTTTTACCGCTGCCTACCGAACCTATAAGATAGACAAACTCGCCGGGGTCAAGTGCGAAAGTCACTCCCCGGAGTACTGCGTGCTCCTTGCGGTTTATCTCGACATTACGATAGCTTACAACACTCATTCTTTGTGATCCTCAGTCCTGACCTTTGCAACGGGGATGCCGTCAGTGGCGTTCCGATGATGCAGGCCATATTTAAATTATAATTCTTCAGTTTCCTAACTCCGACAGGAACTTGATCCGTACGAGTCTTATCTCTTCCTCCGAGTAGTCGTTGCCCAGTTCCCTGATGGCCTCATTGAGGTCGTCGCTGTCGCTCTCCTTGAAGTATTCGAATATATCCTCCTGCCTGTCATCGTCCATGATCTCGTTCAGGAAGTACGATATATTGATCTTGGTGCCTGAATATACGATCGCCTCTACTTCATCAAGCAGTTCGTCAAATTCCAGTCCTTTGGAGTTTGCCAGTTCGTCAAGTGCTATCTTGCGGTCTATGGCCTGGATGATTGAAATCTTGAGACGGCTCTTGTTGGGGACGGTGCGTACGCGCAGATCTTCGGGACGTTCGATCTCGTTCTCTTCCACATGGGCTTTGATGACTTTAATGAATTCCTCTCCGTATCGTCTGGCTTTACCTGCGCCTACACCCGTGATGTTCTGCAGTTCGTCGATTGTGATGGGGTAGGTTGTCGCCATAGCTTCAAGCGACGGATCCTGAAAAATCACGTATGGTGGCAGGTCGAGTCTCTTGGCCAGTTTCTTGCGCAGATCCTTGAGAATACTGTAAAGTTCCGGATCGACGGCACATGATGCGCCGCTCTTGACCTGAACTTCTTCCTCGTCTTCACTGAATTCTTTGTCTTCGACGATCTTGAACGAGGTCGGTTTGTTCAGGAATTTCCTGCCGGCAGCAGTTACCTTGATAAGGCCGTAGTTCTCAATGTCACGGTCAAGGTATCCGGCGATGATAGCCTGACGTATTACGGCATTCAGGTAACGGTCGTCGGCCTTTTGTGTACAGCCGAATACCTCCAGATCCTCGTGTCCATAGCTTTGGATCGTTGAATTGGACTTGCCGAGCATTACGTCGATTATATAGTCTGATTTGAATTTCTCTTTTAAAGCAGTAACAGTTTCTATGACTGCACACAAGTCATCTTTTGCTTCCACTTGTTTCTTGGGGTTTAAACAGTTGTCACAGTTCCCACAGTTGTCAACGGCATACTCCTCACCGAAGTAATGCAGGAGTGAACGTCGGCGGCACACCGACGACTCGGCATAGGATGCGGTTTCGGCCAGCAGCTGCCGGCCTATCTCCTGCTCGGCTATAGGCTTGCCCTGCATGAATTTTTCCATCTTTTTCAGGTCTTTGGCCGAGTAGAATGTGATACACTGGCCTTCACCTCCGTCACGTCCGGCACGTCCGGTTTCCTGATAATATCCTTCAAGTGACTTCGGCATGTCATAGTGTATGACAAACCTTACATCCGGCTTGTCGATACCCATCCCGAAGGCTATCGTGGCCACTATCACATCGATCTTTTCCAGCAGGAATGCATCCTGATTGGCCGAACGTGTAGCCGAGTCCATACCTGCATGATATGGGAGAGCCTTGATATTGTTGACTGTGAGATTCTCGGCGAGCTCTTCCACCTTTTTGCGGCTCAGGCAATATATTATTCCTGACTTACCGGGGTTGGCCTTGATATATTTTATTATCTCTTTGTCAACACCTGATGTTTTGGGACGTATCTCGTAGTAAAGATTGGTGCGGTTGAAAGATGATTTGAACACGCGTGCGTTCTGCATGCCCAGATTTTTCTGTATATCGTGTTGGACCTTTGGAGTTGCCGTTGCTGTCAATGCAATCACCGGACGTTTACATATCTCGTTGATGATAGGGCGTATACGCCTGTATTCAGGCCTGAAATCATGCCCCCACTCCGAGATGCAGTGAGCTTCATCGACGGCATAGAACGATATGGGAACTGTCTTTAAAAATTCGATATTCTCTTCTTTTGTCAATGATTCAGGCGCTACATACAGCAACTTGGTCTTGCCCGATATCAGATCTGTCTTGACCTGATCTATAGCGCTTTTGTTCAGCGACGAGTTGATGAAGTGGGCTACGCCGTTGTCCTCGCTGAAGTTTCGCATAGCGTCGACCTGATTCTTCATCAGGGCAATCAGGGGGGATATGACTATGGCTGTGCCTTCTGACAGAAGAGCCGGCAATTGATAGCAAAGCGATTTGCCGCCTCCTGTAGGCATAAGCACGAACGTATCGTTGCCGTCAAGCAACGATAGCATTATATCTTCCTGATTGCCCTTAAATGTATCGAAGCCGAAGTGCAGTTTGAGGGCTTGTGTTAGTTGTTGTTTGTTTGCCATGGGATAAGGAGAGAAAATGGGTTGACAAAAGAATATAATGTAATGATTGTATTACTCGTTGATCGTGTCGACTCGTATATTGGAGAGTTTTTCGGTGACGTAGTCGGCTGAGACGTTGAATTTTTTGGTTTTACTTTTCGGTATTTCAAACATCGGGTCCATCATTATCTCCTCGACTATGCCACGCAGGCCGCGGGCGCCAAGTTTGTATTCGATGGCTGTGTCTACTATCCTGTCAAGGGCCTCAGGATCGAATGTCAGTTTCACGCCATCCATTCTGAACAGTTTCTCATATTGGCGTGTGATGGCATTTTTCGGTTCGGTGAGCACACGGCGCAGTGCGTCGCGGTCCAGCGGATCAAGGTGGGTTATTATAGGTAACCGGCCTATGATCTCAGGAATCAGCCCGAATGATTTCAGATCCTGCGGAGCGACATATTCCAGAAAATTCTCCCGGTTTATACGTTTTGTCTTTTTGTCGGTCGAGTATCCCACGGTATGTGTGTTCATGCGGTGGGCTATTTTCTTCTCTATGCCGTCAAACGCACCGCCACATATGAACAGGATGTTTTTTGTGTCAACAGGGATCATATGTTGTTCGGGATGCTTGCGCCCTCCCTGTGGCGGAACATTGACTATCGAGCCTTCAAGCAGCTTGAGCAGTCCCTGCTGTACACCCTCTCCGCTCACGTCGCGTGTGATTGACGGATTGTCACCTTTGCGGGCTATCTTGTCAATCTCATCAATGAATACTATGCCGCGTTCGGCACGCTTGACGTCATAGTCGGCCACCTGAAGCAGTCTGGTAAGCAGACTCTCGATATCTTCACCGACATATCCGGCCTGTGTCAGCACTGTGGCGTCCACTATTGTGAAAGGTACATCCAGCAGACGTGCTATTGTCTTGGCGAGCAGTGTCTTTCCCGTTCCTGTCGGGCCCACCATTATTATATTGCTTTTCTCGATGTCCACATCATCGTCGACGGGTTGCCCCAGTCGCTTGTAGTGGTTGTATACGGCCACCGAGAGATAACGTTTGGCCGAGTCCTGTCCTATTACATATCGGTCAAGAAATTCCTTGATTTCTCTGGGCGTCGGAATGGAATTGAGATCGGTGCTCTTGTCACGTTCCTGCTTGCGGCCTATGCCCGCCGATGTCTCATGGCGATAGTTGCGCAGAAGTTCATGAATCTGGTCGGCACATTCGGCACATATATATGTGTTGGTCTCCGTTGCCGACGGAATCATAACTTCCGACATGTCGGAAGGACGTCCGCAGAAAGAACATTTTTGAATTGATCGTTTTGCCATATCGTGTAGTGATATAGTATCTTATCTTGTATGATTATCGTTTGGCGCGAGACAGTACCTCATCGATCATACCGTATTCAAGTGCCTCGCTGGCTGTCATCCAGTAGTCGCGGTCGCTGTCTCGTTCTACTTTCTCGAATGGCTGGCCTGAGTGGTCTGCTATGATGTTGTACAGTTCTTTCTTTAATTTCTGTATCTCGCGGGCTGTGATTTCTATGTCGCTTGCCTGCCCCTGAGCTCCACCCATTGGCTGGTGGATCATAACACGTGAGTGTTTCAGGGCAAATCTCTTGCCTTTGGAGCCGGCTACAAGCAGTACTGCGGCCATTGATGCCGCCATGCCTGTGCATATTGTCGCTACGTCGCTCGAGATATACTGCATGGTGTCGTATATGCCCAGTCCGGCATATACTGATCCGCCGGGCGAGTTGATATATATGGATACATCCTTGCCCGGGTCGGCTGAGTCAAGATACAGCAGCTGTGCCTGTATTACGTTGGCGGTATAGTCGTTTACATCTGTGCCCAGAAAGATGATGCGGTCCATCATCAGGCGTGAGAATACGTCCATCTGGGCTACGTTGAGCTGGCGCTCTTCGATAATGGTGGGAGAGATATAGCTCGAATTGATTGTACTATTGGCGGCCGAGGTATACTGGTCCAGTGCGAGACCGTTCATACCGAGATGTTTTACGGCATAGTTTCTAAAATCCTTATTCATATGATCTGAGTGTTTTCAAGTTTGCTGTCTGAGCTATTTCAGTTCTGTTTTGGTTGATCTTATGTTCTATATTTCCTGTCTGTTGTTTTATGCGGGAATATTGTTTTATTTGTCTATCAAAGTTAAGAAAAAAAATCGTTACACAAAATTTTTTTTCAAAATTTCGTAAAAACAGAGCCGGAATCCCATTTCATCAACGGTTTTTCCGGCTCTGATCATATGTGCATATATTTTATTCCTCCGGCTGATCGATCGCCAGGAGAGATATCTGTTTATTTCTCTTCGGGTGAAGCTATGGATTTGAACTCTTCAAGCGATACTGTCCTGTCATCGACGTTCACCAGAGCGCGGATACACATGAACAGTTTGCGGTTTGCTACCTGCTCGACGATCTGGCGACTGAAGTTCTTGTCTTCCATGAAACGTCCGGCAAAACTTTTAACCATCTCGTCGTCAGCGTCGATCATGCCGTACTGGGCGAGCTGACGGCGGGCATAGCTCTCGGCATAGCTGTCAATGTCCTCTTTGGTGGGTTTGACGTCGTTCTTTTCGGCGATCCGGTCACGTATGAGCTGCCATTTGATGGCGGGTTCCATACGGGTGTACTCCTCTTCTACATTTTCCTCCGATATACCGTCCTGACGGGATACAAGCCATTTCTTGAGGAAGTTTGCAGGGAGACTGATGTTGCCGTATTTCTCTACGAGTACTTTCTCTGCGGTCATGTCAAAGAGAATCTGGCTGTTGGGGGCGAGCTGGGCGGCTATGACTTTTTTGAGTTCGTCGTAGTATTCGTTCTCGCTGTCGAAGTTACGGTTGAAAGCAGCCTTGTAGAAGTCTTCGTCATGCTCGGCCGGCCTGACTACCAGTATGTCACTGATGTTGAACTCGTAGTTGCCTCTGGCATCGGAGACTTTCTCCGGTGCTATATTCAGTAATGATGCGAGCTCCTTGTCGTTGCCGTTGGTCGAGGCGGCGGCGTCGAACACAACTTTGTCGCCGGTTTTCCTGCCGATGAATTTGGCGGCCTCGTCCTTGTTGGCGATGTGGCTTACGAGAAGCATGCCGTTGTTATTCTGGATGGCGTTCTCGCCATCCATGACTGTGCCGTCCTCGTTAAGCCGCATGATGGTACCCTTGATGAAAGCGTTCTCGTCGACACTCTCGGCCTGTTCCTGCTTGCCGAAACGCTGGCGCAGCTGTTCGTCCTGCTCGTCGATCATCTCCTGTGACACCTCTATATTATAGAAAGGTATGGTTATGTTCTTGTCGAGGACTACATCCATGTCGGGTGCGATACCTACCTCATACTGAAAAGTGTAGTCTTTGTCCGTAAGGTTGATTTCCTTTACTTCTACAGGCAGTATCTCGCCGAGGCAGTTGATCTTGTTGTCCTGTATGTATTTTATCGCGGCGTCGATAACCTCGTGGTTGATGACATCACTCTTGACGTTGCGACCGAAGCGGCGGCGCAGCTGGTCTATCGAAATGTGTCCCTTGCGGAAACCGGGAATTGTATGAGTACGGCCTATGGTCTTGAGATTCTCTGTGACCTTTGCTGCATAGTCGTTCTCTTCAATGTTGACAGTGATGATGCCAGTGCCATCATCTTGCTTTTCAAGTGTAACGTTCATGATAAATTTATGTTTCGGATAATTGTTTTTCTTCTGGCGCAATTTTTGCGACTGCAAATTTACGCTTTCTTCACGTAACTTGCAATTAACAGTGCTAAAAAATGAAACGGGCCTGTCTGTGACTGCGTTATCTCGGCAGTATGATTATAATATAGATGTTATGTTAATTATATTATTAAATATTTAATAAATTTCAGTTGCTGTGTTTTGCGATGTTTAAAATATTTTTTACCTTTGTCACAGCATATTGCTTAATATTTTAAAAACTGCTTCAAAAAAGTAGAGCTCTTTACATAATTCAGCTTATACCTTATGCCATGAATATACCGATGAACGCTTTTGGTATTCTTAGATTCAAGACCATAGCTATTGGATTTTCCTGTTTTTTCGCTTCTGTGACATCATGCTCTGATCCGGTCAGCCAAGTTGATGTTATGATAATAGGAGGTGGTGCCAGCGGCACTGCGGCCGCTATTCAGGCTGCCAGGCTTGGCGTGACTGTCGCTGTTGCCGAGGAGTCGACCTGGCTCGGCGGCATGCTCACAGGTGCCGGTGTAAGTGCGGTCGACGGCAATTACCGTATGCCCGCAGGTATCTTCGGTGAATTCCGTTCCCGTCTGGCCGGTTATTATGGCGGACTTGATTCTCTTAAGACAGGATGGGTGAGCAGTGTGCTTTTTGAACCATCGGTCGGAGATTCGATATTTAAGGCCATGGTGGCAGAGTTGCCCGTTATAAATATAATGTATGGGACTCGTCTTGAACGTGCTGTCCCGGAGAATGGCGGCTGGAACGTAACTTTGACAACTGATGCCGGAAAATCCTTGAGATATCATGCCAAAGTGCTGATAGATGGAACCGAACTTGGTGATGTCGCCAGGATGGTCGGGGTAGGGTATGACATAGGTATGGAATCACGTGCACTCACAGGCGAGGATATTGCTCCGGACAGCGCGGTCAATATCATACAGGACCTCACCATGGTTGCGACATTGAAAGATTACGGTCATGATGTCACTATTCCCGAGCCGGAGGACTATGATCCTGATGAATTTGCCTGTACTGCTGTCAATCCACTGTGTGTCACACCTGAGGAGCCGGACCGCATGTGGCCGGCCGACCATATGATCAGATATGGAAAACTGCCCAACGGCAAGTATATGATCAATTGGCCTATAGAGGGTAACGACTACTATGTCAATATCATAGAGATGTCCCGTGAACAGCGTGATTCGGCAATTGCCGAGGCCAAGGCACATACTATGCGTTACATCTACTTTCTGCAGCATGAGCTCGGTTTCAAAACCCTTGGTCTCGCCGACGACGAGTATCCCACAGCCGATCTCCTTCCGTTCCTGCCGTATCACAGGGAGTCGCGTCGCATCCATGGTGTAGTACGTTTCGATCTTAACCACATCATGGATCCGTATGCTACGGAATTGCCTTTGTACCGTACCTCTATAGCCGTTGGCGATTATCCTGTGGATCATCATCATAAAGCATATTCGGGGACTGAGGATCTCCCCAATCTGTATTTTCATCCGGTTCCATCCTATGGTCTTCCTCTCGGAGTGATGATCCCCGACTCGGTAGACAATATGCTCGTGACTGAGAAATCGATTTCGGTTTCCAATATTGCCAACGGTACCACGCGCCTTCAGCCTGTTGTCGTACAGATAGGTCAGGCCGCCGGTGCCGCAGCCGCCCTTGCTGTTCTCGGAAACTGTGATGTAAGCGATGTGAATGTGCGTGATGTACAGTGCGTTATACTTGATGCCGGGGGATATCTCCTGCCGTATATAGATGTAGATAAGGATGATCCCCGTTTCAAGGCCTACCAGCGCATCGGCGCGTCGGGTGTTCTGCGTGGTGAGGGGCGTTCGATATCCTGGAGCAATGAGACCCGGCTTCGGGCTGACGACCGGCTTATGGGTCCGGAACTTGCCGATTTTGTAGAGTTCTATGAAATTGATGTTCCCGACGGATTACCTGATGGGGCGGTTAACGTCGGTACGGCTGCGGATTTTATTGCCGATGCTCTCGGGAAGCAGTCAGATGAGGTCGTGACAGAAATGGCGCGGATGGGTATGCAAAAGAATCTAAATGAAATCATTACCCGTGGAGAATTTGCTCTTGCGGTTGATAAGCTTCTTGATCCGTTCTCAAGACAGGTGACGATTTACGGTAAATATAATGATTGGGAATAAATACAGTAATAAATAATAAATATTATAAATAAAATAATGAGAACTTCAATATCCGCCGTGAGTTCAGTTCTTGCTGTTATGGCTCTTGTTTCAGGCTGCGGCTCATCACATGCAGACAATGAAAAGCCGAAAGCAATGTGGATTGACATTGAGGCAAATTTTGAACTTTTGTCATCCCGTGAAAATATTGATGCAGAGCTGAAGAAGATAAAGGAGCATGGTATGAACATGATATATCTGGATGTCAAGGCCGCCAATGGTTACGCGATGTACAAGAGTGATATATTGCCGTACTGCGATACATTCGGGTCCAAGACTGTGACACGTGATTATGATGACTATCTGGGTTATTTTCTTGAAAAAAGCGATGAAATGGGAATCGATGTCGTCGCGTCGGTCGCAGCGACAGGCTTCGGAATACATGAGGGCGAACTGTCTCAGGGGCTTATCTTTGACAAGCCGGAGCAGTGGGGTGATAAGTGTCAGGTGAGATCTGATAACAACGATTCGACGTTGACAGTAAGTGCGGTCGATGATATGCAGCAGGTTGTTGTAATGCTGTCGCCTGCGTCACCCGAAGTCCAGACTCTGCTGGTTGATATATGTGCCGAGATTGTTACAAGATATCCTAAGCTTAAGGGAATCTGCCTTGATTACCTGCGTTATTGCAATAATGACGGAGGGTGGTATGGTCTTGGAGATATAGACCTTGACGGATATGCGTCATACTGGAACGATGAGAAGCCTGACCGGCTGGATATTGTAGACAGCAAAGGCGGGCGTGGGCCTAAGTTTGCCAGGTGGATCGAATATCGTTCGGCTACGGTGAAGAATCTGTTGAAACAGGTCCGGGATAAGGTCAAGAGTATCAGACCGGAATGTGAACTCCATCTCTGGGCATCCGGCGATTGGATTTCGCGCTATAGTGTAGGGCAGAACTGGGCCAGCACAAAATATAAGCCAGAACCGGCGCCTGAATATACCGATACATACAGTTCAACCGGTTTTGCCGATCTGCTTGATGTTTTCGTAAATGGCGCCTATACCGAGGAGGTGTGGATCAAAGATGATTTCACACGTCGCTGGAGTGTGGAGAATATGGTGGCGTCGTGCAATGATTATCTCTTGAATGACTGCAGATCATATGGCTCGATTCCGTCTTATGCATTTGATGCAAAGCAGAATGCCGATGCGACATATCTGTGTCTCGAACACACTGACGGATATATGACTTTTGAATTGTCTCATGTCAACCGTCTTGATCTGTGGGATTCGGCATCGGAGGGTATCAGCAGAGCAGAAAATCAATCAAAATAATTTATACATAAGTAGATGTTGAAAATTAGTTTATATCAGATTTTTTTCGTATCTTTGTGT
>CAJUBL010000054.1 GCA_910584665.1 uncultured Muribaculaceae bacterium
GCGTCTGCCTTACAAGCAGAGGGTCGGGGGTTCGAATCCCTCAGCGCCCACCACCTGTCGTCCGTTGCATTCCGACGGACGTTTCTGTTTTATATGCCTTAGTCTTTATTTCCGAAGTTTTTGATGAAATCTTGCGAAAACATTTGGCAGTTAGACCCGAAAACAGTACCTTTGCATCGCTTTTTATGCCGACCGGGCCCGGAACAAGCGGCACTATGTCTGTGACAGAGGTTGCCCGCCTGGCGGATGTTAACTATAAACACTTAATTGACAGATGTTTGTAATTGTTGAAATTCAAGGACAGCAGTTCAAGGCCGAGGCCGGAAAGTTCTTGTATGTACATTATCTCGGTGATGAGAAAAAGGAAGGCGATACCGTAGAGTTCGACCGTGTTCTTCTTGTAGACGCCGACGGTGCCGTTAAGGTAGGTGCTCCTACCGTTGAAGGAGCAAAAGTTGTTTGCGAGGTGAAGCGTTCTCTCGTGAAAGGTGACAAGGTGATTGTCTTCAAGAAGAAGCGTCGCAAAGGCTATCGCCGTAAAAACGGACATCGCCAGTACTTCACCCAGGTTGTGATCAAAGACGTAGTAGCTTAAAACCCCTTAAAATCTTAAAGAAATGGCACATAAGAAAGGTGTAGGTAGTTCAAAGAACGGACGTGAGTCAGAGAGCAAACGACTCGGTGTTAAGATTTTCGGCGGTCAGTATGCTAAAGCCGGCAACATCATCAAGCGTCAGCGTGGTACGGTTCATCATCCCGGTCTCAACGTAGGCATGGGTAAGGACCACACCATATATGCTCTGGTTGATGGCACTGTGGTATTCACCCAGGGAAAGAACGGCCGTCAGTTCATCAACATACAGCCTGCCGAGGCATAAGTAGTTGACTGAACGATAAATGCTCACTCAGCGGCTATTCGCTAAACAATGCGGATAGCCGCTGATTTATTTATTATGACGGCAGTCTGTGCCGATGTTGTTCTAAAAAATACAGATAAAGTTTGGCGGGGACAAAAAAATGTATTAACTTTGTCATACAGTTAAACCAGATCATTATCACGCGGTAGTAGCTCAGTTGGTAGAGCATCAGCTTCCCAAGCTGAGGGTCGCGGGTTCGAGCCCCGTTTACCGCTCTCAGATGAGATACGGGCGACCTGTCTGTGATGGGCAGGCCGCCCGTATCCGTCAAGTGGAGGCATATCTGAATTTCATGTACACACCGGGTCTTATGAAGAGTGGATTTCATTGTAAATGATTTTTTCTACTGAGCTGTTTTTTCATTATAAACAATTAGCATAGGTAAATATGAAATTACGTAGTATATCGGTATTGTTGGCTGTAATATTTTCGGCTATCAGTCTGCTTGCCGATGGTGGGGTTATGTGTGTGTTCGGTGACAGTTATGTAAGGAATCACCGTTGTCCTGTTTCGGAAACATGGCATGCAAAGGTAGCCGTGCGTCTTGGCTTGAAATACGTGAACTGCGGCGTGAACGGTAATTGTGTTGCTTTTGACCGTACTGATGAGGGGTATGGCAGGGCTATGGTCGACAGGGTTGATGAATTGCCGGATTCGGCAGATGTTATCATCATCATTGCCGGTCACAATGATGCCGGTATGATTGCTCATGTCAAGGATTGCAGTATAGAGCAGTTTTCTTTAAATCTTGACCGTATGCTTAAATCTCTCAGGAGTTCCTATCCTGATGCTGCCATAGGTTATGTGACCCCATGGCATGTTGACAGGGCCGGTTTCGCTGAGGTGATATCTGAGATAAGGCGGGTATGTGCCGATAATGCTGTTCCTGTGCTTGATTCGGCGTCATGCGGTATAGATGTAAACAATGTGAAATTTCGGGAACGATATTTTCAGGGTATAAACGACACAGCCCATCTCAATAACGATGGACATGATCTGTTGGTCGGGTGGGGTCTGACATTTGTGGAGAGTCTATTGCCTTGACAATCTTTTAATAAACTGCGATGGTGACATCCCGTATTCATCTTTGAAGCAGTTCCGGAAATAACCGATATCGTTGAATCCGCAGGAATATGCCGCTTCAGAGACATTGTATCCGTCATTAAGCAGTTCATGACCTCTTGTAAGTCTTATTTTACGTATGAATTCATTGCCAGACATTCCTGTCAGACTCTTTATCTTTCTGTAAAGTGTTGAATGACTCATGTTTAGAGCATCCTGCATATATGACATATCTAGTTCCGGCAGAGTGAGATTGTCCTCTACGATCCGTGTGAATCTGTGTATAAATTCCTCATCGAGTCTGCTGAGTCTCAGTACAGGAGCGGGGCCCTTGGCATCGTCTTTTTGTATGACGGATGTGTCTGTTACGGATCCTTCGCCTTTTACATGTGACGATATGACTGACGCAAGCAGTTTCCGCGATTCAAGAATATTGTGTATCCGGCTTATCAATAGTCTGGCACTGAAAGGTTTGGTGAGATATGAATCGGCTCCTATCTCGTAGCCTGCCTCTTTGTCCTGAATGGAATCCTTGGCAGTGAGGAGTATGACCGGTATATGACTTGTTCTTATATCTTCTTTAATGATCCTGCATAGTTCCATCCCATCCATTACCGGCATCATTATATCGCTTATGATCACATCAGGAATATACTTCTTGGCGAGATCGGCTCCTTCCTGCCCGTTGGTTGCCGTATGTACCTGATATTTCGCTTGCAGCGATGATTCGATGTATTCGCGGATGTCATCGTTGTCCTCTACTACAAGGACTACGGGCTGTCTGTCCGGATTCTCATCGTCGCGATGTTCAGGTATTTCCGCAGGTTTATCCTTAGTGTTTTCCTTATGTAATGCCTCGGGATAGGTGTTGTCAGTCTTAAGTCTGAATGTGAATACCGTGCCCTTGCCTATCTTGCTGTCTACCGACAGAGAGCCTTCATGCAGATCGGATAATGATCTGACAAGAGCAAGTCCTATACCTGTGCCGGAAGCCTGATGTTTCCCGTCTGCCTGATAATATCTGTCGAATATATGTGGCAGCGCTTTCTCATCAATACCATAACCGGTATCGGCTACAGCTATCTCGACAAAATGCTCGTCGTTTACGGTCTGCTGTCCGAGGCTCAGTTCGATAGATCCTTCGGGGGTATATTTCATCGCGTTGCTCAGCAGGTTGTTAAGTATTGTATGGATAATATCGCTGTCAAAGTAGATGTCTGGGATGTTGTTGTTGATATTAAGGCTGATAGAGACTTTTTCATTGTGATTCAGTTCCTTGTATCTCAAGCCGATCTCCATCACCACAGGCGCGATCTGTCCTTTTGCGACAGCAAGCCGTCTGTTCTGGGTCTCAGTTTTGCGGAATTCAAGGATCTGGTTGATGAGATTCAGTAGTCGCAGAGCGCTTGAATGTATGGTCTTTATACGTTTTTTATATGTATCAGGAAGCTGTCTGTCAGTGACAAGGTCTTCCAGCGGACCGAGAATGAGAGTCAGCGGAGTGCGGAGTTCATGTGTTATGTTTGTATAGAAGCGAAGACGCTCGTTGTTGAGCTGCTGGTCATCGATGCTCTTGCGACGTTCCATTTCAAGAGAATTTTTAAGCAACAGGCGGTGCTTGTAAACGCGGATCACAATATAGACAATCCCGATGATCACCAGTATATAGAACAGCTTGGCATACCATGTCAGCCATATCGGAGGGGTTACAATTATTTTAAGTACGGAAATGTTTGAATCACTCCAGTCCTGATTTCTCATGCGTGCGCGTACCTTGAAAATATATCTGCCGGGAGCGAGATTGCGTAAGAGGGCCTCGTGTTCGCGTCCTGCCATAATCCAGTCATTGTCAAGGCCCTCGACTGTGTAGGCATATTCGACAATGCGGCTCTGTGAATAGTCGGGTACTGAGAATAAGATTCGCAGGGAATTCATATCGTATGGAATTCTTATCTCTCTGTCCCCGTTCATGCCGGTCAGGATATTGTCAATATCTTTCTGTGGCGTGACTATACTCTGGCATTCCACAATCTGTATGGGTATTCTCTCTTCGATATTCGGAAAATGTTCAGGTCTGAACATGCATATTCCGTTGAGTGATCCGAAATATAGATTCCCATCGGCCGTCCGGCACGCCGCCCGGTCCATGAAACTGCTGTGCGGAAGGCCGTCATGATAATCGTAGTTTTCGATCTTTGAATTGTCCTTGTTCCATTTAGATAGCCCGATGTTGGTGCTGAACCATATGTTGTTCTTTGCATCTTCCTGTAATGCCTTGATGTGTATGTCGTTAAGCCCAGAGTCGTAATCGTAGTTCACTATGTTCAGGGGTTGATCAGTGTCTCTGACAAGGCTCAGTCCGTCCTGACCTGCAATCCACATCCATCCGCGTGAATCGATATATAACTGTTTCACGGCATTCGAGCATAGACCATGAGCGTTGTCCAGATGTGACTGCACATTACCCTCCCGGTCGAATATGAAGACTCCGTTACCGTAGGTGCCGATCCACAGCTTGCCCTGCGGGTCTACTGCGATTCCGTTGGGAATAAGGTTGGATATTGCAGCAGATATTTTCTCAAGTTTGCGTATTTCTCCTCCGGAATATTCAAACAGACCGTCCTGCATGCCGAGTAGGACAGTGTTGTCTGGTATTATGGCATAGCTGTTGGCATAATTACGGTCGCCAGGCGCGCTTATGCGCCGGACATTTCCGCTATTGACGTTCAGACTGAATATGCCGTCCTCAAATGAGCTCAATAGCAGTTCGTCGCCGGTTCTGATCAGAGCGCATATGTTTCCACGTGTGCTTTTTAGATAAGATGACAGATTATAGATACGTTTTATCTTGCTATCGGCAAACAGGACTACTTCATTTTCACCTCCCGCCCACACATTGTCTTCATTGTCGGAATATATGGTCCATACCGGTTTTTCCCTGACGTAGCTGTCTTTAGTTGAGAAATAGGGAAGAAGGCTGAACTCCGGCTGTGTGCGGCTTATGAAATCAAGACCCTCGCTGTAATTGCCGATCCATATGTTGCCGAATGTGTCCTGAAACACACTGTGTACATTTACCGACGATATGCCGTTGCGGTCGCCGTTGGATGACAGTATGGTAAACTTAAGCCTGTGGGGGTTGGACAGTGACAGATCCCGTATATCAAGTATGCAGACGCCCCCTATGTCGCTCCCGATCCATAACAGGCCGTTGTCTGATTCCATTATTGAATATACATTATGTGTGTCCAGTGCCCCTGTGCCTGAGCTGTCGTGTGAGAATGTGGAGAAAGTTCCGGTACCCGGATTGAAGAGCGCCAGTCCGCAGTCTGTTCCAAGCCATATGTTTTTATATCGGTCAATAAGAATGTCTTTTACGTTATTGCCCGGAAGGCTGTTGCGGTTGCCTGTCTCGTGAATGAAGCTTGTGATCTTTTTCTGTTTGAGGTTTACCACACTGAATCCGTAATTGGCATGACCTATGTACAGATTGCCCTGACCGTCATCGGCGATGCTTCGGAATGTCATCGGCAATCCCGGGAGGTCTTCCTGCCGGTATACTGTGTATTGTTTTTCTGTCGTATTGCAGTGCAGTATGAAGTCATAGTGATTGACTATGTATATACCTCCGTCGGCGGCTCTGCCGAAATCCACGACGTTCAGAATGCCGAGATCCTGCGGCAGTTCCGGGTCTTCGAATCTGCCGGTCCTGCAGTCGAGCACGTTCAGTCCTTTCTTGGAGCCGATCCATAGCATGTCGGTCCTGTCATCATAAAACAGCGCGTTGATCGAATTGCCTTCCAGTGCTGTGTTGCGTTCACTGAACAGTTTGAAATTTTCTCCGTCAAACCTGTTGAGCCCGGCTTCGGTACCGATCCATATGAACCCGTGCTGATCCTGTGCTATGGCAGTCACGAAATTATTTGACAGGCCGTCCCTTAGTCCTATGTGCTCGATCACGATCGGGGATTCAATATCATCCCCCTTGATGTATAGTGTACTTATAAAGGCAGACAATATCAGGAAAGCGTATCTCATTGTGTGATATTTACTGATTATCATTTTTTATTTATCCGGGCTGGAGTACTTTGTACACAGTCAAAGATACGCAAAAAAACGGTTATAATTACCCTGTTGTGCCGGAATGAACGATTTACCGTCAGAATTGAACTGTCAGCCTCTGTTCTGTCCGCTGTTCCGGTGTATGCGGCGGCATACTACCATGTGATTGCCGGTAAAGTACTGCCAGACCTTGATCGGGGGTAAGTCGTTCATTGAAACATTTATTGTCATTTATGAACGGAATCTCATGTTCCGTTCTGAATACAGGTGTTATTTTTGTGCCGAAAAGCAATAACAACTTTTAACCAATTTAATAATGAACTCACATTTTTTACAGAACAGTAAGCTGTACGCTTCACTGTTAGTGTGTGCCAGTTTCATTGCCTTGACACCAGATACCATGAAAGCTCAGAGCGGTGAACCAACCACAGTAACAAGTCAGCAACGTGTAACAGCGACAGGAATTGTCAGTGATGCCGAGGGACCGTTGATCGGTGCCAGCGTCAGGGAAAAAAACAATCTGTCAAATGGTGCAGCGACCGATTTTGACGGAAAATTCACTCTTACGGTGCCCCGGGGGGCGACCCTTCTTATCAGTTATATCGGTATGAAGGAACAGGAGGTTACAGTCACAGGGAAACCTCTTGAGATTATGATGGAACCTGATGCCGATGTGCTTGAGGAGGTCGTTGTGGTAGGTTTCGGCACGCAGAAGAAAGTAAATCTTACCGGTTCGGTAGGTGTTGCCACCGCTAAGGATCTTAAGGAACGTCCGGTAGCTACGGCCGCTGCTGCTCTGCAGGGTGTGATTCCCGGACTTGAGATCAATATCAATAACGGTGCTCTTGACAGCAAGCCGGGTATCAATGTGCGTGGAGGTACGACCATCGGTGAGGGAACCTCGGGAAATCCGCTTATACTTATAGACGGTATGGAAGGTGACATAAACAGTATAAATCCTCAGGATATCGAGAGCATATCGGTACTGAAGGATGCTGCGGCTTCCTCGATCTATGGTTCGCGTGCACCTTTCGGTGTGATCCTTGTTACTACCAAGAGCGGATCGACCGATGGTACAACCACGATCAATTATAATAACTCGTTCCGTTTCAGCAATCCTATCAACAAGAGGAAGATGATGAACTCGATAATGTTCATGTCTTTCGTCAATGATTTAAAGACAACTAACGGAGAGGGAGCATATATCACCGGAGATCGGTTGCAGCGTATTGTCGATTATGCCAATGCCACCCCGTGTGGTCCCGGACAGCGTGTGACGGATGACGGCCGGATCATATATAATGTCCCGACCAATCCCAACGGTACGCTTATGGGCGGTTTCTCACAGGGAAATGATGATGTCGATTATTATGATATGCTGTATCGTGACTGGAATTTTTCGCAGGAACATAATGTCAGTGTCTCCGGTGGGACCCGGAAGCTCAATTACTATGCATCGGGTAGTTATTACGGCAACAATGGTCTTATAAAGCTTGGTGACGAGGGGATCAAGCGTTTCACTGCTACAGCCAAGGTCAATTCGGAGATAACCAAATGGCTGCGCTTTAATGTGAACATGCGCTTTACCAGGGAAGATTATCATAGGCTTGAGGCGCTTGGCTGGTCTACCTACGAGGGGCTTGCATATAAATCGTGGCCTTTGCTCCCCTTTGTAGACCGCAACGGATATTATGTGCATAACGACGGTTCATCTCTGACCAACCTTGTCGATGGCGGTGACTGCAAGTCGCAGACCGACAACTATTATATACAGACCGGTCTGAGAATCGAACCTGTAAAGAACTGGGTGACATCTGTTGATTTCAATTATCGTGTCAAAAACAATAATAATCATACCGATTTTCAGATGACATACAACCATGATATTGATGGTAACGCGTATCTTACCGGTCATCGTAAGGAGACCTACGTAAAAGAATATTATGAGAAAAATAATTATTACAATTTCAATGTCCGTACCGAGTATGATCTTTCAATAAATAAGATGCATAACTTCCATGTAATGGCCGGATTCCAGGCAGAAGACCTTAAGCAATTCTTATTCTCTGCCCAGCGTAGCGGAATTACTGTCGCAGGTAAACCTGAACTTGATATTACAGATGGGAATGGTCTTGATGGTAAGCCTATCACTCCCGGCGTATCGGGTCAGCGCAACGAATGGTCGGTTGCCGGTTTCTTCGGTCGTCTGAACTACGATTATAAAGGACGTTATCTTCTTGAGGCAAATGTGCGTGCTGACGGTTCTTCCCGTTTCCGTCAGGGACGTCAGTGGAAAACATTTCCCTCGGTTTCTGTAGGCTGGAATATCGCTCAGGAAAGTTTCTGGAAAGATTTCACACCCTATTGCAACCTGCTTAAATTACGCGCATCATATGGCAGTCTCGGTAATCAGAACACCAACAACTGGTATTATACATATCAGACGATCGGTGTGAATCCATCTTCCGGCGGATGGCTACAGAACGGGGTCAAACCTACTGTCGCGTGGACCCCGTCATTGATCTCCGCCCTTCTGACATGGGAGCGCGTCGAGACGTATAACATCGGTATCGACTGGGGCCTTTTTAATAATCGCCTGACCGGTTCGTTTGACTGGTTTACGCGTAACACTAAGGATATGGTCGGCAAGTCGCCTGAACTCCCGAATATATTCGGCCCGACACCTCCTTCGACCAATAATACCAATCTGCAGTCCAACGGCTGGGAACTCGGTATCGAATGGCGTGACCGTCTTGCCTGCGGTCTTTCTTACTCAGCACGTTTCAATGTCGCCGATGCCCGCACCAAGATCACACGCTATCCCAACAATCCGAGCAATGACATAAATGCGACTCTGGAGGGTTACTACACCGGTATGATATGGGGTTATGAAACCTATGGAATAGCACGTACTCCCGAGCAGATGCAGGCACATCTTGATGCGCTTGACCGTAACTACGAGAAGTTCCATGGGGTCGCTCCGGCCACACCGGGTGCCGGACAGAATGCTCTCGGATCAAAATGGGCTGCGGGTGATATAATGTATAAGGATATAAATGGCGACGGAATTGTTTCGGGTGGAGCCGGAACCGTCGGTAATACAGGTGATATGAAGGTAATCGGTAACACAACGCCACGTTATCGTTTCGGACTGGACCTTAACGCCCAGTATAAAGGTTTCGATCTGCGTGTATTCTTCCAGGGTGTGATGAAACGGGACTTCTATAGTCCGGGCAAGTATATGTTCGGCACACACGGCGATATCTGGAATTCGGCCGGAATAATGGGTGTCGATGACTATTATCGTGACGAGAATACATGGTCGGTCATCAACGGCTTCATGGATATAAACACCGATTCGTACCTGCCGCGTCTCAATCACACTGATGCCTGGAATAAGAACAGCCGTGCACAGACGACATTCCTTCAGGACGCATCGTATATACGTCTTAAGAATCTTCAGGTCGGTTACACATTACCGCGTGAGCTGACAAGCCGGTTCGGTGTGCAGCAGCTCAGATTCTATGTTTCAGGAGAGAACCTGTGGACCGGAACAAAACTTCGTAAGACATTTGACCCCGAGACTATCGATTTCACCGATGGAAACGATTATGACAAGAACGGTCAGGGTTACCCGTTGTCACGTACAATAGCATTTGGTCTAAGTCTCAACTTCTAAATCATAATGACATGAAAATTAATTCGATTATAAATAAAACACTGTTGATGCTTGCCGTCGGAGCAAGCGTGGCTTCATGTGATGACTATCTTGACAAGGAGCCCCCATCCTATCTCGTGCCTGAGGATTATTACAAGGATGAAACTCACATACAGGCAGTGGCCAACCGTTTCTATACCGAGACGCTTCCGTCACATGGAGGTCAGTACGGAACGTTCCAGAGTGATGCCAATACCGACAACCAGGCCCGTGGCGGCAGTGACGGTAAGTATGCGGTCGGATCCTGGAAGGTTGCAGATAATAACGGCAGCTATTCATGGGGTGGAATATATGATATAAACACACAGCTACAACGATGTCTGGATCAGTATAATAAAGGTGCTATTGCCGGTAATGACGTGAATATACGCCATTATATAGGTGAACTTTATTTCTTCAGGGCTCTTCGATATTTCAATATGTATCAGGCCATAGGTGATCTGCCTATAGTAAAAGAGCCTCTCCCGGACGATGAGGCGGTGCTGGTAGCGGCCAGCAAGCGTGCTCCGCGCAATGAGGTTGCCCGTTTTATCCTTGAGGATCTTGATAATGCACTGCTTTACATGAAGGAGAATTTCGAGTCACGGCATACACGTATATCTACCGATGTGGTACATCTGCTCAAGTCACGTGTAGCTCTGTTCGAAGGTTCGTGGCTTACTAATTTCGCAAATACTCCGTTCGTGCCGCAGGGTGAGGGATGGCCAGGCCGGCAGAAGGATTATAATAAGGATTATCAGTATCCCGAGGGAAGTATCGAGAACGAAGCCAGATGGTTTTTTGAACAGTCTGCCAGGGAGGCCGAGATTGTTGCCGACAGATACATCGGTTCGCTTGTGGTGAACACAGGAGTGATACCGCAGAAAGCGGGTGATCCTGTAAACCCGTATTTCAGAATGTTCGGTAATATAGATATGACAGAGTTCCCGGAGGTTCTCCTGTGGAGAGAGTACAGCAGTTCTCTCGGAATCCGCAATTCTATAGAGACAGCGGTGGAGCGTAACAATTACGCGTGCGGTCCTACCCGCAGTCTTGTCGAAGGATTTGTCATGGCCGACGGGAAACCGATATATGCCAGCAGCTACACATATTCGGATGCGACAATACATGATGTCCGCGCCAATCGTGACCCGCGACTGACTGTCTTTCTCAAAGAGCCCGGACAGATCAACTGTTTCCTTAACATGGACGATACCCAGGGAACCATGTATGTGACCGAGGAGGGGTACCCCGATATCGTGAACGGAGCCGACGACAAGTTGTATTTCACCGGATATGCATTACGTAAGGGCGGAATGTTCGATAAGGAACTTGCCGGTAACCATACAGGATGGACTGCATCGATCACTTATCGTGCTACAGAAGCGCTTCTCAATTATATCGAGGCACAGTATATGATAGGTAAATCCATATCATCGGGAAAGATTCTGGAATACTGGAAGAAAATCAGGGAATGTGCCGGTTTCACAGGAGACGCTGTAAATCCGATGACTACGATCAATGCGACTGTCATTGAAAAGGAAAAGCTTGACTGGGGCGCATATACGGCAGGCCAGTTGCTGACCGACCCTGTTCTCTATAACATACGTCGTGAGCGCCGTTGCGAGCTTATGGCCGAAGGTCTGCGCTGGTTTGATCTTATACGCTGGCGTTCGCTTGACCAGCTTAAGAATACCCCGTATCATGTCGAGGGCTTCCACTTGTGGAATACGCCCATGACATCCTGGTATGATATCAAGCCCGAGGATTATAACGGATCGGCCACCGCC
This sequence comes from uncultured Muribaculaceae bacterium, assembly GCA_910584665.1. Taxonomy (GTDB): domain Bacteria; phylum Bacteroidota; class Bacteroidia; order Bacteroidales; family Muribaculaceae; genus JAAVFS01. The sequence continues at coordinate 11,529 of CAJUBL010000054.1, forward strand.
TATGTGTCAAGTCCGGAACTGAGCGAGTATTTCCGTGTGTATCAGAAGGATAAAAATGGCCGGTTCTATAATGGATATACATGGCGTATGGCTCATTATCTGCAACCTATGCCTCTCAAGCAGCTTCGGCTTACGGCTCCTGATCATAAGACTCTTGAGCAGTCGCCGTTATATCAGAATCCATACTGGCCGCTGGTAGCGGATATGCCGGCTGAACAGTAGCAGGGGCTGACAGGTCTGTAAGGTAAAATATTCAGATATTAGGTTTGTACAGTGCTCTAACCGTATTCAGAAAACACGGAATACGTGTTAGGGCACTGTTAATAATGTTAAGTAAGTCGTGAATATCAGTTTATACCGAATCCTGTCGTTGCTATGGCGATATTCCGTCTTACTCCGCAGTTACAGAGCTACGGCTATGCGCCTTTGCCGTAAGTCGGAATCTCATCCATATCAACTTCCAATATTGATATAAACCAATTTCCACTGCTTACTTACGACAATTAGTTTAAAGTATTTGTTCCCATTAACCATTAACGTTATACAGAGCTGACTATAAACTTAGGGTCACCACCGTCGGAATCTATGGTGGGATGCCTGACCGTATCGAGGTGATGTCGTGTGAATTGACTGATAGGTGTATGTTTTGACACCGGGAATCCACGTAATGATTAATTATATATCCGTAATGACTGATTACGACTCATTGAATAAATATAAATTCCGTACCTTTGACTTCGTCTTAGATACTTCCGTTCGGAAAAGTTCAGGCAAGCCTGCCCTTTTCTCTCGACTTATCCTTATCTTTGCATATCTCGGTCTTACAATACACTAAGCAAATTAACAGCGTTACCTTAATAAATAGTGCTTTATCATGAAATCGATAAAAAAGATTTTTCTGTTATGTGCGGCTATATCGCATGGATTATATGCATTGGCCGGAAATGATATCACATTCCACGGCTATCCTATTGATCCGGTGCCGTTCACATCGGTCAGGGTCACCGATGATTTCTGGGGCCAGCGGCTGAAGGCAAGCCGTGAGGTCACCATACCGCTGGCTTTCGGCAAATGTGAGGAAACCGGACGTTATACAAACTTTATTAATGCGGCCAGTCCGTCCGATACAATTCACGTCGGCGGGCTGTCGTTTGATGATACTGATGTATACAAGACTATCGAAGGAGCCAGCTACATACTCCAGACATATCCCGACAGGAAACTTGAGGAATATATCGATAGCGTTCTGACGATTGTCGCGGCGGCGCAGGAACCTGACGGATACCTCTACACCAGCCGCACGATGAATCCGGCGCATCCTCACGAATGGGCCGGAAGCAAAAGGTGGGAAGCGGTCGAGAATCTCAGCCACGAGTTCTATAATCTCGGACACATGGCAGAGGGTGCGATAGCCCACTGGCAGGCGACAGGTAAACGTAATTTTCTTGACATCGCTATCAGGTATGCCGACTGTGTGTGCCGTGAAATCGGAGAGAACGACGGTCAGGTAGTCAGAGTTCCGGGACATCAGATAGCTGAAATGGCTCTTGCAAAGTTGTATCTTGCCACCGGAGACAGAAAGTATCTCGAGCAGGCTAAGTTTTTTCTTGACAAGCGGGGATATACATCGCGTAAGGATGAATACAGTCAGGCTCACAGACCGGTCGTCGAGCAGGACGAAGCAGTAGGACATGCTGTCCGCGCCGCATATATGTATGCCGGTATGGCCGATGTGGCGGCTCTTACAGGTGACTCGGCCTATATCAGGGCTATTGATAATATATGGGATAATATAGTAGGAAAAAAATATTATATCACCGGAGGCATAGGAGCTAAACATGAGGGAGAGGCCTTTGGCCGGAACTATGAACTTCCCAACATGTCGGCTTATTGTGAGACTTGTGCCGCGATCGGGAACGTATATGTGAACCACCGCCTTTTCCTGCTGCATGGCGACTCGAAATACTACGATGTGCTTGAGCGCACTCTTTACAACGGTCTGATCTCAGGTGTGTCGATCGACGGCGGAGGTTTTTTCTATCCGAATCCGCTCGAGTCTCATGGCCAGCACCAGCGTCAGCCTTGGTTCGGATGTGCATGCTGTCCCTCGAATATATGCCGTTTCATTCCGTCACTGCCGGGCTATATTTATGCAGTAAAAGATCGTGATGTATATGTGAATCTCTTTATGTCAAATACCGCCAGGCTTGATGTCGGGGGAAAAGATGTCATCCTGACACAGTCCGCCGGTTACCCGTGGAATGGAGATATTGCAATCACAGTAGATAAGAATAGAGCCGGAAACTTCGATATGAAAATCCGTATCCCGGGCTGGGTGCGCGGCGAAGTTGTTCCGTCGGATCTGTATAGATATTCCGACGGCAAGCGACTCGGCTTTTCTGTAAGCGTCAACGGCAGTCCGGTTGCAGCCGATCTGAATAAAGGCTATCTCTCCATTGACCGTAAATGGAAGAAGGGAGACAAAATAGAGATTCATTTCGATATGGAACCCCGCACTGTAAGGGCTCATACCGATGTAGAGGCAGATCTCGGGAGAGTCGCATTTGAGCGCGGACCTATAGTTTATTGTGCCGAATGGCCTGATAACGATTTTGATATCCTTAACATACTCATAAATCAGAATCCGAAAATTGATGTTGTCGAGAAGCCGGACCTGCTGAATGGTATTACCGAACTGATTACCGATGCGCAGACCCTTACATTTGATAATTCAGGAAATCTTGTCGCAGATAAGGTCAGACTCACACTGATTCCTTATTATGCATGGTGCCATCGCGGACCGGGTAATATGGCGGTATGGCTGTCACAGGATCTTATGTCGACACGACCGGCCCCGGCTGAAACACTCACCTCCAGGTGTAGAGTATCGGCTTCCCATGTGACACCGTCATTATCCGCAATAAATGACCGCTTCATTCCGAAAGACGGCAATGACCGCTCCGTGACCCATTACCAGTGGTGGCCGAAGAAAGGTTCAACAGAGTGGGTGGAGTACGAATTTCCTGAACCGACAACTATAAGCAATTCATCCGTATTCTGGTATGACGACGGGCCTTGGGGCGGTTGCCGTGTTCCTCAATCATGGAAATTATATTATCGAAATAAAGAGGACAAATGGGTGCCGGTAGAGGATGCTGACAAATACAGCATAGTGAAAGGGAACATGAATACAGCCAGTTTCAAGCCGGTAACGACTGATGCGGTAAGAATTGAAGTTGAACTACCCGCTGAAAATTCATCGGGCATATATGAATGGGAGGTAAAGTGATGGTATATATGAATTTCAGAAGATTATTACCATTATTTATACTTGCGATGGGATTTCTGACAGTTTCGTCGCAAACCCCGGTAAGTGTATTTATCACGGCCGGACAATCCAATGCCGAGGGACGTGCATCGTCAACTGAAAAGCCTGAATATCTGAATAAGGGATACAGACACCTTAAATATGCTTTTGTGCGTTCTGCTCAGGACGGCAAGTTCGGAAAATATCAGCCGGGAGAGACATTCGCTTTCTGCGATGTGACAAATTATCTTTTAGACAAGGCTTTGAATAAAGATTTCTATTCAATCAAATGTACCTACGGCGGCACCTCCATTACTCCCGGACAGTACAATGATGATGAAGCCGCATGGAAACCTGTCTGGTACGCAGACAGTATATGGCTTGCCGGAAATAAGGCTCATAATAGCATTGATGGCGGATTGTCTCTGACATTATCGCTTACCGACGGGTTCGTAAAATGCGTTGAAGAAACTCTCGGCCGCCTCAGGAACGGATATGATGTAAAGGCGATAATGTGGCATCAGGGAGAGAGTGACCGAAAAAATCCTGATGAATACTATAGAAACTTCCGCGATATGATCACTTTCATGCGTGAACAGATTTATGCTGTTACGGGTAAGGAGAAAGATCGTACTCTTCCTTTTATTTTCGGAACAGTTCCTCATGCATCATTACAATATAACCCTGTCATCGAAGCGGCCCAGCTTAGGGTTGCAAAGGAACTTCCTGATGTCTATCCCATAGATTTAAGAGACGTACCATTGAAGGAAGATCTACTTCATTTCAATGGCGCCGGTACGGAGTATGTCGGAAAACTGATGTTCAACAAACTTGTAGAGTTGGGATTGGTCGAAGCGGCTCCGGTTACTGTTGATAATCCGGCCGATTGTAGCCGGGTATCTCAGCCTTTGATGTTGTCCGGTCCGTCGAAACCCGGTAGAAAGACTATTTCCATTTGCCCTGGAGAAGATTGCGGGCATCTGGCAATGGAGAAGCAGTAACTCGTAGAACTGCTTGAAAAACTGCATTCGAAATGAAAAAAATTATAATATTAATGTGTTCCTTGGCCGCTTTGACGGTTTCGGCACATGGTAAAACAGTTTTCACGGTAAATCCTGATGCTCGGCACCAGCAGATTGATTGTTTCGGTGCATCGGACGCATGGAGTATGCGTTTTATAGGCGAAGTGTCTGAACAGATACAGGATGATGTCGCCAGGTTACTGTTTAGCACGAAAATAGATGTCAATGGTAATCCCGAGGGAATAGGACTCAGCATATGGCGTTTCAATATCGGAGCGGGCAGTGTGGAGCAAGGCGACAGCAGCTATATTGACAATGGCACCCGTACGGAATGTTTCCTGAATACTGACGGCAGTTATGACTGGAGCAAGCAGGCAGGACAGCGCGGATTCTTAAAAAGAGCAAAAGGATACGGTGTCCCTTATTTGCTGGGATTTCTGAACTCCCCGCCAGCTGTCTATACTAAAAACGGCCTTGCGACAAATACCGGGCGGGATGGCACGTATAATCTTAAGGAGGAGAAATATGCTGACTTTGCACGTTTTATGACCGATGTCATTGTCGGGTTGAAAGAACATGACAGTGTGACAGTCGATTATATCTCTCCTGTAAATGAACCTGACGGGCATTGGAATTGGCAGGGGCCCAAACAGGAAGGGAGCCCGGCTACCAAATATGAGATAGCACGGCTTTCACGGGTTCTTGACAAAGAATTGCAATCACGGGGAGCAGATACGCGGATTGTAATACCTGAATCCTCGGATTACCGGTGTATGATGTCGACACACGAAACAGGTCCGGAACGAGGATATGAGATTCAGTCTTTTTTTTCAAAGGACAGCATTGATACCTATTTAGGCAATCTTAAGTATTTGTCTCGTCTTATGGCCGGGCACAGTTATTGGACCAATACTCCGGTCGAATATATGAAAGAGTGTCGCAAAGAGTTACGGGATACGTTGCGGAAATATGATGTGGATTTTTGGCAGAGCGAGGTCTGCATCATGGGAAATGATTCAGAAATAGGTGGCGGCGGCGGATATGACCGCACTATGAAAACCGCACTCTATGTAGCAAGGATGATACACCATGACCTCGTATTCGCTGATGCCCGGAGCTGGCAATGGTGGAGAGCTGTAGGCGGCGATTATAAGGATGGATTGTTATTCCGGTACCGACAGCCGGGTGCGTCCTCTGACACCATTGTTGATTCCAGACTTCTGTGGTCTTTAGGTAATTACAGCCGTTTTATACGTCCCGGAGCTGTGCGACTTGATGTCCGTCGGGATAAATCGATTGATTCGGACAGTGCTACAGATCCCTATGGATTGATGTGTTCTGCTTTTAGAAATAAAGATGGCAGGAATGTAGTGGTTATAATCAATTATGGGGAGATGGAGCAGACAATAAGCATTGAAGGCTTGGATATTGCATCTTGGAATATGTATCGTACCTCTGATTGTCCGGAAGAATCACTTACACTTGTAGGTGAGCAGAAAAATTTAGAATCGGTAACCATACCCAAGCGTTCAATAACGACCTTCGTAAGCCGTAATGTCATAAAAAGATGAACAGAATTTTAATATCGGTGTATTTGCTTCTGGCTTCACTGTATGTCTTTGCTGAATCGTTACCGTTTTGCCTGGATGGAAATAAAACGGTAAAAATATCATCCTGTCGGGATGAAGCTCCTATAGTGAAAACAGCACTCGAAATTGTTGCACGGGATTTGAATAATGTACTGAACGATAATGTGTCGTATGTGTCAGGCGATGCTGATATTATCACCGGTACATTAAATCCGGATCTGAAAAAATATTGTGACAAGGACGAAATCGTTTTTCTGAGTAATTCAAATGAAGGATTCGTTTTTAAGGTACAGCCTTCCGGAAAATTACTTATCGTGGGCAGTGACAGTCACGGAACCGCCTACGGATTGCTCGAATTGTCGCGTCTTATAGGCGTATCTCCGTGGGAATGGTGGGCTGATGCCGTTCCTGAGAAGAAAAGCCATTTTGAACTTCCGGCCGGATATAAAAATTGTCAGGCTCCATCGGTAGAATACCGTGGCATATTCATCAATGACGAGGATTGGGGACTTATGCCTTGGAGTTCCATGACAATGGAACCGAATAATAGCCGTGGAGTTATAGGACCGAAAACAACGGAGAAGATTTTCGAGTTGCTGTTACGTCTCCGTGCCAATACCTACTGGCCACCGATGCACGAATGTAGCGAACCGTTCTTCCTGACACCCGGAAATAGAGAGATCGCGGAAAGATACGGCATCTACATAGGTGGTTCCCATTGCGAGCCTATGGCATCAAGTACAGCCGTTGAATGGGGACGCAGAGGTATAGGAGAGTATGATTATGTCAACAACAGCGACAATGTTTTCCGTTTCTGGGAGGAACGGGTCAGGGATGTTGCCGGACAGGAAATAATCTACACGCTCGGAATGAGAGGTGTGCATGACGGAGCTATGAATGGCGCCAAGACCGTCGAGGAACAAAAGGCTGTTCTCTCAAAGGCTTTCTCCGATCAGCGCAGTCTGTTATCGCAATATGTGAATAAGGATGTCACAAAAGTTCCGCAGGTATTTATACCTTATAAAGAGGTTCTTGATGTGTATAATGCCGGTCTTGATGTTCCCGAGGATGTCACACTTATGTGGTGTGACGACAACTACGGGTATATACGGCATTTTCCGACAGAACAGGAACGCCGACGCAAGGGAGGCAACGGTATTTATTATCATGTCTCTTATTGGGGACGCCCTCACGACTATCTTTGGCTCGGTACGTTCAGTCCCTATCTCTTACACCAGCAGATGCACGAAGCCTACAATCGCGGGATACAGAAAATGTGGATTATCAACGTTGGCGACATAAAACCTGCCGAATATCAGATAGAACTATTCATGTATATGGCATGGGACATGGAATCCGTTTGCCAGAAAGGAGTTCCGTCTCACATGAAGAACTTCCTTGCAAGAGAGTTTGGCATCGAAAATGCCGAACGTCTGCTCCCGATTATGAACCGGCATTATCATCTTGCATTTATCCGTAAACCTGAATTTCTCGGTAACACCCGTTGCGAGGAATACGGTCCGGATTCTGAAAAATGGTACAGGGTATCCGACCTCCCTTGGAGTGATGAATATATCTCCAATCGCATAAAGGAATACCAATCATTATCGGATGGTGTCGAACAGATAAGTAAGAATATAGCCAATGAGCGGCTTGATACATATTTTCAATTGGTCAAATATCCCGTTCAGGCAGCCGCAGAGATGAATAAAAAAATGCTTTACGGACAACTCGCCCGGCATGGCAAAGCTTCGTGGGACAATAGCCGGCAGGCTTACGACAGTATTGCCACCCTGACGGATATTTATAATCATGGCATAAACAACAATGACAAATGGAACGGTATCATGGACTTTAAACCACGTGAACAGCCGGTATTCGCTCCATTGAAGCCATGCGAATCTTACGCCGAACCAGTCTTGCGTACCGGCAAGATTATTGAAGCCCGGTTCAACAAAGGAGACAAAACTATTGAACATTTCGGGTTGGGAATTAGCGGTCATGCAATAGAAATACCTAATGGCAAGTCCGCAATATACCACATTCCGGCATCCGAAACCGATTCAATAACAGTAAAGTTAAATTTTCTCCCGAATCATCCGGTAAATGAAAGCGAGGGGTTAAAATTTGCCGTTTCCTTAAACAATGGTAATCCTTACATTCTTGACTATTCAACCAAAGGACGGAGTGAGGAATGGAAAGAAAACATTCTTAATGGCAGGGCTACAGAAACTGTCGTTTTCCATTCATCAAAGAATGTCGGTAATGAGCTGAAAATTACAGCTATGACCGATGGAATTATACTTGACCACATTGAAATTTTAAATTAAAAATCATACAATGAAATCCAATTATTATCTGAAATTAGCGATGTCCATTCTGTTGTTGATACCGACTCTGGGTATCAATGCCAGGGACATAGTTCCCGGGGAGGTATGGCTTGACACCTCCGGTAATCCCATCAATGCCCACGGTGGCGGAATCCTGTATCATAACGGCAGATACTACTGGTATGGTGAGTATAAAAAGGGTGAGACCATCCTGCCGGAATGGGCCACATGGGAGTGCTATCGCACCGATGTGACCGGCGTGGGTTGCTACTCGTCGCCCGATATGGTCGACTGGACTTTTGAGGGCGTGGTGCTTCCTGCTGTCAAAGATGATTCTTCCCATGACCTGCACCCGAGCAAGGTGCTTGAACGCCCGAAGGTGGTGTATAATGCCAAGACCGGCAAGTTCGTGATGTGGGCGCACGTCGAGAGCGCCGACTATGGTAAGGCTGCCGCAGGTGTGGCAGTCAGCGATTCCCCGACAGGGCCGTTCAGGTATCTCGGCTCATTCCGGCCCAACAACGCCATGAGCCGCGACCAGACCGTGTTTGTCG
>CAJUBL010000055.1 GCA_910584665.1 uncultured Muribaculaceae bacterium
GGCGGTATCGCTCAGTGTCAGGTGTCTGAAAAACGCACATCCTTCCGGTCCGCACACCAGTTCCACCGTCACGACATACTCGTCACCGTCACGTTCCACCGCAACCGTCCTGTCAAGATGCCCCTGCGGCAGATGCATAAGCCAGTAGAAATTCTGATGCTGGCTGTATCGCCAGTATGTGTTATGTGACACCTCCCTGCCGTCAATGTCGCTCAATGTCAATGTCACGAGATATACCGCCGCCAGCTTTCCGCCTTTAGGAACAGGCTGTAGCTCGACATACGAATTCGGAGCGACCTGCACGGTATCGCGACGATGCCACTGCCGCTTCATAGAGAAATCATGGATACTGATATCCAGTACAAGCGGACCGGTGGCTCGGTGGGTATTGTTTATCACCGCCGGGCGCTCACTGTTGGCATTCAGCTGCACGTGTACCGGCTCCATGGCCTTACGGGTGAAATAGTAGGCCGCATTGGGAGCCAGATACCAGTCGTAGACCTGCCATGCCACGTCGGGCCAGCATGAATTGAGTTTCCACAGCATCACGCCGGTAGTGATATCCCAGGCACGATGGTTGGCGGCCTCTATCATAGCACGGTAACCGTCGGCACTGACCAGCTGAGCCTTGAATGCATAGTCGCGGGCCGATACCGGATCGCCGTACATCGTACGGATGGCATTGTCATATCCCCTGAACACGAAATTGTTGACACACCATGCGCCATGCTCTGCCCACACGCTGTCAAGCGGCCACAGCCTGTCCCTCCCGTCAAATGGCTTGTCAATTGTCGGTATGAATTTCACAAGACTCTCATATACAGGAACAGCCGGCATTCCGAGCTCATTTTTGAACATCTGTGTATAGACCTCATCGATCTTGTCGAAATAGTAATCGTTCGGTGCCCAGTTGTAATCGGGAGCTCCATCGTCGGTCGTCCCCGTAGGCAGATCTTCGGCAAGCCACGGGGTAAGACTGTCCACATCCCAGCTCACCGACGTCGTCGGGATGTACGGACGCGAGGGATCAAGCCTGCGCACGGCCTCGCGGGTGGCGACATAGAGATCGCGGGCGGGGCAAACCTCATTCACCCCCACCCACATCACGACCGACGGGTGATTGCGGTAACGGCGTATCTCGTCGGTCACATGGGCCAGAGCGAGCGCGTGGTCATCAGGATAATCCGAATTGGCACGTCCCGGAAACATCCTGTAACACTGATGGAAGACATGCCACCACATCAAGCCGTACCGGTCACAGGCATCAAGCCAGTCTCGTCCCGGCGCAGGCATGTCCTCGCTGCCTATAGTGTTTGCGCCGAGCTCTGCTATCAGCCTGATCTGGTCATATATATTGCGTTTTGAGTTGTCAAGCATTATATCGGGCTGAATCCATCCTCCGCGCGAGAATATCTCGCGGCCGTTGACTATAAACACAAGCCCGTGTTCCACGTCTTCTCCATGATGTGACTCATAACGTCTCTCCATGAGGCGCGTCCTGACCTCGCGCAGTCCGAAGTCACACTGCCACGATGTCAGCACCCCACCCTGCGGCCTGAACGTCAGTTCAAGCCGCTGTAATGGTTGCTCTCCATAGCCGTTGGGATACCACAGCGGCGGATTATCGATATCAAGCGCCGGATATTCGTCGGCCGACAGCGTCACGGACACCGTATCGCCGGGAGCCACAGTCACGTTACGGTTTATCGTGACCGGTTTTATAATGTTGGAAACCTTCTTTCGGTAAGTTACAAAATCTATCTCTGACAGCGAGTATATTCTTGTCGTGAGAGTACCTTTCACTACCCTGTCACCGCTGTTTACAAGAGGAACCGTGACCGTCACACGGGCAAGAGTCGTATCATTCCGGGGCAGAGTCGTGACCACCTGCGGGTCATCGAACGTCACCGGCCCGGTAGCCTCGATCGTAACCGGATGATATATACCCATATTGCGGTCACGCACCACCGGCGCGCAGTCCCATCCTCCGCTCATCTTGAGCGTCTCGTCACGATGCAGGTCGCCGGCATTGCCCCTGTTCGGTCCGAAAAGAATCCATTGTGTGCCGGGGCGCGGTTCGCCGGGATGATCGACCTGATGGATCCTCACAGCCACGGCATTATCCCGACCGGGACGGACATATGGAGTGACATCGAACCTGAACCGTCGGAACATACCAACCGTAGTGTCACGGTCGGCGATCTTAACGCCATTGACCCACACGTCGGCGCGATAATTTATACCGTCGAGCTTAAGCCACAGTTTTTTACCTTTCCAGTCTCGCGGAGCCCTGAACTCAGTGCGGTAGAGCCACGGCTTACCCCAGGGATTCACCCCGTCCTCACCTCCGAGGTGATTGTAACGGTCAAGTCCGAGCCGCAAGTTGAATTCATCACTCACATCAGGAATAAGGTAATTATTCATCCCAACACGCGGATCCGGATAGACACCCTCCCTGACCAGTGCGTTGAGAACCGTCACAGGCACAGCGGCCTGATGCCACCCCGAGTCATCGAAACCCACTGTAGACACCACACTGTCAGGCACCGGGACAGCGCCTGAGCGGGACAGCCGCCACATATCAAGGCTGAAATCAGACGCCGGTATTCTGCCGATAACCGCCAGCAAGAAAAGAATCGCTATATGTACTCTTGAAATATTCACTTCTATTAATCTATTCGAACATCAGAGCCGCCGCTCCTATGAAGCCTGCGTTGTTTCCGAGTCCGGCCGTAAGAATCTCGATATGCTCAGCCGCCTCCTGTGTAAGATACCTCGGCAACATGCTCCGTACCCTGTCAAGGAACAGGTCGGCTGAATCGACGACCGAACCGCCCAGAATCACAGCATCAGGATCAACCGTATTGACAGTCCAGGCTAATGCGAACACCAGCCCGTCGGCAAAACGGTTGAACACCTCGATGGCAGCCCCCTCTCCTCCCCGGGCACGTTCGGCGATTTCCTTACCATCGGCATCGGCTCCGGTCAGAGCCTTGTACATATTCGACAAGCCGGGACCCGATACGTAATCCTCTATGACACCGTCACGGTATGGCGACTGCCATATCTCGCCGGCATTGCCCGTATAACCGGTCCATATGCGGCCACCATTAATGAAAGCACATCCGCACCCGGTACCGAGCGTGATGCCTATGAGCGACGAACGTCCGCGGCCTGCACCCCACACAGCCTCACCAAGCATCATCGCATTGGCATCGTTATTCATATGAACTTCCTTGCAGGTTGTCAGCTCTATGATATGCTTCAGCGGGTAGTTGTGCATCGTAGGCAGGGTATTGCATTTGAGTATGGTGCCTGAATTTATATCCAGAGGTCCCGAACAACCTATGCCGATACCACGCAGACGGTTCTCGGGAACCTGGCTAAGGGCATCATTGAGCAGATCAAGTATTCCGGCCACGATCTTCTCGCGCGGACCACGGGCATTGGTAGGCACCTCGCGCGGAGTGCCGATGATCTTTCCTCCGGCATCTACCACACCACACTTCATTTTCGTGCCGCCTATGTCAAGGCCTATCGCTATATCTCTGGTTCCAATTGACAACATGATGGAATATATTGTTTTTTCGATTAGAGTACTATGATTGATTTATGATAGATCATACGGTTCATTCCTCATTCGTAACCTTATGACCATGGATGAATTCACCAGGTGTGACACCTTTCATCTCCCGCGCCCACACCTCGATGGCGATCTGCACGGGGATTATGGCCGTGATCGGGAACAGATCGGCATCAGGTGCCGGTGCGGCCACCGTCGTAAGCCCCTGAGCCGGGTCTATGGCATCGACACGGTCTGTCACAAGCAACACACGGCCGCCAAAACGCAGGATATCGCCGACAAGCCCGCGTGTCTGTTCAAATGCCGGGGCCGACGAGTGTGCCATTACAATTGCGGTAAATCCTTCACCGACCATCTCGAGCGGCCCGTGACGGAACTCGCCGCCGGCCAGGGCCTGGGACGGCGTGTGACTCGCTTCCATCGACATGAGTGCCGACTGACTGGCCGAAGCCATAGCTGTGCCCCGCGCTATAATCTGTAAATACGACGCCTCACCCAGAGCGCGAAGCATGTCAGGGAGCGTCTTGTCTCTCTGATTGAGCATGGCCTCTATACCGGCTGACAGTTCATTCCATACATCAGCCGGAATACCGTCGCCACCAATGGCTTTCTCAATCATATATAAAACCTGGAAACCTGTAATAAAAGTCTTGGTCGAGGTCTTCTCCTCGACACCTGCCACTGTAGGCAGCAATATATCGGCATAGCGACCGAGAGTGCTTGCCGGCTCATTGGTGATGACAGCTAAAAGCGGCCTGACGCCACGTGACTCAAGCTGTCTTATCACATTGACCGTCTCATAACTCTCCCCGCTCTGGGAGATAGCCACGAGCATTGTATCGTCAGTCACCACATCAAGCTGATAATGCAGAAGTTCGCCGGCATTTATAACGGTCACGGCGATACCATGTCGGGAAAGAAATGCCTGGAGGGCGCCTGCCAGAAAGTAGGAACTGCCCATGCCGACAGCGACAACACGTCCGGCACGGCGTACCGACCCGGCAAACGCGGCAAGAGCCGCAAGCCCCTGTTCCGACGCATAATAGCCGGCAGTGTCAGTCACCGCCTCAGGCTGGCCAAGTATTTCCTGTAGGAACTGTGTCATTGTTTTCAGAAAAGAAAATATAACCGGGAGAAAGCATCAGATCATACCGGCCCTCCCCCGGTTCATTATCGAAGAAACTTAAATATCAAAACGTGTAAGCTCATAAGCGATCAGACCATGGTCGGGAGTGAGCATATAAACCTGAACAGCATTACCATTCGGATCTCGTGCAAACTTAACATCACCCATAGCTCTGTTGATGCCTGCAAAATTAGTACCTAAAACAGTTTTTCCCGATTCAAATGAAGCTGACGATGTCATACCTGTAACGTACGGACCGGTACCCGGAATATCATCCAATCCGTTTTTATTACCTTGGCGGGAATCGAAAATAAAGCCATCGGTAAGAGCTGTTGCTGAAGGCGAAGCACCTAAATCTGCAACATAAAGCCTTTGGGATCCAGTTGCACCGGAACTATCATTACCGTCAGAAAACGCAACCAGCCGGCATCCGTTAAACTCGATATAGTCAACACCATGAGTATTGCTACCCCATATATGAGACGTTGGCTTTGTCAGATCAAATGCTCTGGAACCGGTTCCTTCCGGGCAATATACGACCTGTGCACGGAAATTACCGGTATGCCATACATAACCGTAAGGAGGTTTATTTGTTGTAGGCGCACAGTTGGACGAAGACCACATGGATACCATACCGCCGGCATATTCCACAAAGCAGTTTCCATTGGTTTTGCCATCCTTAAGCTGCATCAGCCAGCAACGATACGATTGTAACGAACAGGAAGCAATAACGGCATCACCCTGAGTCACATCACCACGACAGTTTATATTATAGAACATCTCACGCGACGCCCACGCCGAACCTGCTGAGAAATAGCCGCCATTGATATTAGCCCATAGGACACTTGTCGGTGGATTCTGAATACCATCTTTCCAGATAAACAGCCGTACATTAGGATCTGTTACAAAATTAACGGAACATGTAAATGAAACGGCTATCAGGTGATTGGCATCATCATGACAGATAGCACGGAACTCGCGGTCAGTAGGCATTCCTGTTGTATTGACCTTGACTCCTTCCACTTTCTTGCCGGTGTAACGGTCAAGGATTATCATATCGCTCACATTTGAATGGTTGCTTATGATAACATAATCATCTATAACAGCAAGTGTCGAATGGTTGCCGGCGGTCATGCCATATTCATTATCTGTATAAAACTGGATACCGAACAATGAGGATATATAGCCTACGCCCTGATCAAGAATAGCCGGATTCTCATATTTTACATCATAGACAGTTTTTGTCACACCATCCTGGGCGACAACTGTGATCTGTGGCATTGCCGTAAAGTCGAAAAGTCCGGTTTCTTCATCATATCCGGTGCATTCAAATGTCGACCACGGTGAAAAAGAAACGGATACCGAATTGAGAATCTCGTCTACCGTAGAGGAGATACGTAAAATTACAAAAGTGCCATTTTTATCCTCACTCTGAGGTTCCCTTATGACAACCGGGACACGCTCATTCTCAGTAAGCTTTCCGGACAGAATCTTTGCGACTGTAGAATATGTCGGTTCGGCGACTATGGTAAAAGGCGTAGCATTTCCCTTGTCATCAACCAGGTTTGTCTTATATCCTGCTGACAGATCATGAATACCTTCAAGAGACGGTGAAAACGAATATCCTGTCGGCATCTGTGCCTCAAGTTTCATCTGAGTTATATCACCCATGATACGTTCAGTATCACTTATATAATACGGAACCTGAACCGTGATGATACCATTCTCCTGATCTATAACCGACGGTATCTCCGGTTTATAGTCATTGACCAGATAGCCTGTAACTTTCAGTTGTTGAGCTCCTACACCATTCTGACGATTGATCTCATCAACCTCGACACATGCCGGCAACAATATTGCCGACATCAGCAGGCCTGATATAATATATTTGAATTTCATTTCATTAAACGTTTTAAAGATTATTTCCAAGCGTCATTTTGCTCACAAAGCGGATTATTCTGAATCTCTGCATAAGGAATGGGAAATATCTCATACTTCTTTGGAAAAATTCGGTCATAATCATCTGATTCTATGATTTTATAACTATATGAACCGTCTCCATTGTTAGTAACTTTAACGCCATGTACACGCTTACCGTTAAGGACCTCCTGTGATATACCCCATCGCATGATATCATCATAGCGATGTCCCTCAAGACCAAGTTCACAGATGCGCTCTTTCTGTAAATCCACAAGATAATCATCCCAATTGTTTTTCTGAGGACAATCACCAAGAGTCGCACGATTACGTATAACATTCAGATCGGAATATGCCTCCGACCACAAGTTCTTACGGGCAGCGGCCTCAGAACGGATCAGATAGATCTCGGCAAGACGCATCTCAATCCAGTGCTGATCACTAAGTTTATCTACATAATTATATCTCCTGTCTCCGGTATTGGAACTTAGGAACTTTCGAATGTAATATCCAGTAGTACTTTTATGAACATTATCCTGACCGGACATAACATAATCCATACACTCGTCCGATCCACCTTTCCAACACTGTATTTCCTTGCCTTGAAAAGTACTTCCATTAGCGAGAACTGAAACATAAAAACGAGGATCCCTGTTTTTATACGGTTCGTTGCCATACCTCGCCAGATTGTCCCAGTCAAATGTTTCCCACGAATTTCCAACCTTTATATCGAACTGAGAAACATATTCCTCAGTCGGCGTAGCCGCAGCACCATATTGGCCGGTATATCCCATTGTCGCAGCAAAACTCGGAGGACACATGTATGTATCAAAATTATGTTGCTTCTTACCCTGTTCAAATAAAACAGGAATAATTATCTCACTATTGGCCGGATTTGTGTATATGTCACCTAAATTACCTGACATCTGGTATTTTCCTGACTTTATCACATTATCAGCAGCTGTGTACGCCTCATCCCAGCGCTCGGCATACAGAGCCGCACGGGCCTTCATAGCCTGAGCTCCCTGTCTGGTAATACGGCCATAATCGCCATCCGACCATGACTCAGGAAGATCAGCAATAGCTTTATCATATTCACCAAGTATGAAATTCCATGTTTCAGTCTCGGAGGCGCGGGGCTTGGCATTTTCTTGCTGATCATCCACTTTATCCTCACTTATACGCAGAATAACACCTCCATGAAATTTAGCAAGCTCCTGATAGGCAAAAGCACGCAGAAATCTGACTTCAGCCACACGCGAGGCCACTTCGTCCTGAGGTAATTTCTTTAGCTTTCCTGCTTTGAAATCAACAAGAAAATAATTAAACCTGCGTATATGACTATACATCGTACTCCAATTACTTCGAGGATTAGTCTCGACTGTCATAGAATTGTTCTTACTGAAGAACTGGTTCTGAGGCTGTCCGACATTAAACCAGGATGTCTTTATCAGATCAGTCCATGCATCTTCAAGCATATTTAACGACGAACCACACTCTACATTTGCAACAGAATGATATAATGCATAAGAATCCTTTATATAAAGATCCAGATTTGAGATTGACGCATATGCGGTCGCATCGCTATATTGTCCCGTAGGATCAAAATCCAGCGTATCGCATGATGTTGTGACAACCGCAATTGCTGCAACCAATCCTATTATATAATTTTTCATAACTTTTTCTCTTAACTATGTTATACATCAAAACGACAGATCAAGACCAAACGTGAATGTACGCTGCTGTGGATAGAATGACCATGTATAGTTGCCGCTCTCCGGATCAAGATATTTAAAATCCGTAACAGTAAACAGATTCATACCCGAAGCAAATAAACGGAGATTCTCAATACCTGCCTTTTTAGTTATCTTCTTTGGAAGTGTATAACCAATCGAAGCGTTCTTCAGGCGCAGATAGGCTCCGTTACGTTTCCAGAAGTCTGATTTATTATAATTGGCACCATAAGGAGACAACGACAGACGCGGGAAGTCCGCATCAGGATTATCGGGGCGCCATGAGCCTTCAACAAGATACAATGGAGAGTTGTCATAGCCTGCATAGAAAGGTCGTCCGAGCGGACCTGCATCCGACAGATAGGTTCCGGTCGTACCTTTGCCATAGAAAGCGAGGAATTTATCACATAATCCGGCTCCCTGAAATTGGAAAGATATATCAAATCCCTTCCAATTGGCCTCTGCACTCAGTGCAAACATAAGTTCAGGTCTCGGACCACGACCGATATATGTCTGATCTTTACTATCGATAACACCATCTCCATTGACATCCACAAACTTAATATCACCTACCTTAGGATCACCTGCGAATGTATACCGGGGAGCTGTGGCAAGTTCCTCTTCAGTCTGGAATAATCCATCGGTTTTATATCCCATAACCGCTCCGATTGAGGAACCAAGCTGACTTTGCCATGGAAGAACTCCGGCACTCTCGGTACGACGCAGGATCTTGTTGTGGGCATAAGACATATTGTAGCTGACATTGTAGTTTACATTACCGATACGATTGGTATGACGCAATACAAGTTCAAATCCACGGTTGTCAAAACGACCGGTAGAATCTACCCTCGGGAAATTTCCGGCCAGAGAAGGAGCATATGCGCTTCCTGCACCGGTAAGTATATCATAAGTGTATTTATAGAACCAGTCAAACTCAACACCAAGAAGACCGTTCCACATTGTCAGTTCCGCACCGATATTGTAAGTTAAAGTCTTTTCCCATGTCAGGTCATACTGTAGATACTTGGTTTCGGGGACCAGTGTCGGACCTGCTGTAGGAGTTTTGCCGAATACCATGGCATTATTAGTGAATGTCATCAGTCTGCGGTAAATCCATGGGTCAGGTTTTCCATCTCCATCTACGTCAATATTGTCATTTCCTGTAAGACCGATAGAACCACGTACTTTCAGGAAGTTAACTTTATCCCCAAGGAACTCGCGGGCCCAGTCTTCCTTCGAGATAACCCAACCGGCCGATCCAGAAGGGAAGAAACCATAACGATTACCGGGAGCAAACATATAGGAACCATCATAGCGGAATGCAAACTCCGCAAGGTATTTCTCATCATAATTATAACTTAATCGGCCTGCATAGCCGTCCTTGGCTATATATCCAGCGGTTTCATGGTTACCGTCCTGAGCTCTTATTTCACTACCATAATTTAGGTAAGGCAGATCATACAGATTAAAATTCCAACGTGTTGCGTCCGATTCACTTGAACGGTTGATTGTCTTTTCATATAACAGAATGACATCGACATTATGTTTCCCGGCAAATGTATTGCTGTAACTTATAGAAGGGCGCAGTACAACCTGCTGGTATCTTTGGTCGCCTAACACCATACCGCCTTTTGCCGCCAGATTTTGAGCGGCTCCCTTGGTATATTCCAACGTGCCTGGCGAGAAATTCATCAGATCATAGCTGTAATTAAATGTCTTGCTATTGATGTTACGCCAGTCCCAGCTGAAGAAGAATGATGCCTTGAAACCTTTCAGGAACGGAGCTTTCCAATCAACACGGCCGGCAGTGTTGATACTTATGTTGCGTGTTTTATGGAAACCTGAATTACCAATCGAATACTCAGGATTGACACTCGGTGTACGGAAAGCACCGGTCGGCATACCATAATCGGGGTCGTCCGGATCACAGGCATAGTAATATTTAGGTACATATGGTAAAGAATACAGCATGACATTTTCAAGATTGAAAGCACCCACACCGCCCGACTGAGCCATCTGATGACCCGACTCGTCATTGCTGTCGGCGACTGTTCCTGCGACATTAAACATCACATCAAACATATTTGCAATCTCGGCATTGACATTTGAACGGAAGTTGCCGCGCTGATAATCCATGCCCTTCATTATACCGTTTTGCTTCATGAAGCCGCCGGCAAGGAAATATTGGGCTTTCTGAGTACCACCGCTTATAGATAGATTATGCTGGGTGGACAATACGTTTTTCTTAAAAGGAGATCCCCAATCTGTATTTTCTATGCCATCCGAGAGGTCTCCGTTGGTGGTTGCGGCAATCATCTCTGGGGTAAATTTTAATTTTTCGGGGCTGATACCGTCCATGAGCTGTGCTCTGTTATACCACTCCATATACTGGGTACCGTTCATCATTTCGGGAAGTGATGTAGCCTGGTTTACAGTCAATGTGCCACGATAGCTGATGTTTGCATTGCCCTCTTTACCTTTCTTTGTAGTAATAATGATAACTCCGTTAGCAGCCTTCATTCCATAGATAGCACATGAAGCGGCATCCTTCAAAATTGAAATCGACTCGATATCATTGGGATCAATTTCGCCTAATCCACGACTTCCTCTGTCCACACCGTCAATAATACACATGACCGTACCGCCATCATTATAAGAAGAATAACCGCGCACGAGAAGCGAAACGCCGTCGCTACCGGGACGGCCTGTCGATTGCATTGTAATCAACCCGGGCAGTTTACCCACAAGAGCCTGAGACAAGTTGGAACTGACACTTTTGGTAATGTCTTTTGCTCCGATAGCAGAAACGGCGCCGGTCATAGTCACCTTCTTCTGCTGGCCGTAACCCACCACAACAACCTCGTCAAGAAGCTTGGAGTCTTCTTTCAAAGTGACATTGATCTCGGTCTTTCCATTGACTCTGACATTCTGAGGTATCATGCCCACGTATGTGAATGTGAGCGTACCGTCGGAAGGTGCATTGATTGTGTACAAACCATCGATGTTGGTCGATGTGCCGGTCGAGGTTCCCTTCACCATGACGGTCACACCAGGCAACGGCTCTCCAGTCTCATCCAGGACTGTTCCCGATACTGTCACCTGAGCCGCAGCAGTGAAAGAACACACCAAAAGCATCGTAAGCGACACCAGCAACATGTGCATGCGGCGTGCTATGCCTTTCGTACTTTTTTCGCTTGAAGCGCACATAGAATTTAAATTTAAGGTTAATAATATGATATAATGATTTTTAGTTAATATCTACAGTATCATGAGACTCCGCGATAGCGCCTGACACAAGACTTTTATTTATAAATTTTTCACAAATATACATACAAGTTCTTACCATCCCCTATTTTTAAAGTTAATAGTTGTTAACTACAGTATATTTATTATCAAATTTTAAAAAGTATGTTTTATAACATATTTCTCACTTAAAAAGCATCAAAATACAACCGATAGCAATTCTACCGGTACCATACTACCGATCCAATACAATTTCCCCGATATGAATGTTATCATGACTTAATCCCACATTTTTATTCTTTCGCGTAACCTGCAACATCATCCAACTTTTCAAACGGCTACGTTTTTTGCCTAATTCACGACCATCATTCAACTTAATTATCCATACAGAACGCTTTAAGGGCAAAGCGTAGAAAGGATCTGCGCTTTTATTTATTTTTTGCGCAATCTGCGTTTCTCGTTCCACACTAATCATCTGTACAGAACGCTTTCGGAGCGAAGCGCAGAGAGAATTTGCGGTTAACCAACTAACAGCCGGATGGTTAACACTTCAATCTGCGATCATCGTTCAACCTTGATTATCTACACAGAACGCTTTCGGAGCTAAGTGCAGAAAGAATCTGCGCTTTTTCGTATTTTTGCGTAATCTGCGTAATTTGCGGTTAATCAACTAACAGCCGGATGGTTAACCTTTTAATCTGCGATTCAGAAGGCTTAAGAAAATATTTGGTGCGGTCACATATTATCACTAAATTTGTGGCTGTATGGAGAAGAACGACTACAACTACAAATACGTTACGGCCGACGAAGCTGTAAAGATGGTCAAAAGCGGTGATCATGTTTTCGTTCAGGGCAGCTGTTCGATACCCGAAACTCTCATTGCGGCGCTTGCCAGACGCGGCAATGAACTTCGTGACGTCATTCTATATAATGCTTTCGCACTGGGCCGGCGTGTGTCACCGCTATGCGATCCGGCGCTCAGGGACTCGTTTCTCATTGATTCGTTTTTTGTTTCCAATGCCGTACGCGGGTGGGTCAATCAGGGATATGCCACAACCACTCCGCGATTCTTCGGCCAGGTGCCACAATTGTTCCGTGACGGCACGATATCCCTTGACGTAGCGTTCATCAACTGCTCGCTGCCCGACAAGGACGGCTACGTATCGTTTGGCGTATCGTCGGATATCACTCCCGCCGCAGTCGAAGTAGCAAAATTCATCATAGCAGAGATAAACCCCAACATGCCGTTCACCTACGGTGACTCGGTTATACACATATCGCGTCTCGATGCTATGGTACGTGCTGACGACCCGTTAGCCGAAACCAACGACATACCGCTGACTGAAAACGAGCTGAAAATAGGTCATGCCATAGCCGAACAGATTCCGGACGGAGCAGTACTTCAGGTCGGTGTCGGCAGTGTTCCCAATGCCGTGCTCCATGCCCTGAAGCATCACCGGCATCTCGGCATACACACCGAAGCCCTGACCGAAGGGATAGTCGATCTTATAGAGAGCGGTGTTGTCGACAACTCGATGAAACAGGTTGAGCGCGGTCGTTCGGTAGCATCACTGGCACTGGGGACACGAAGGCTATATGACTTCATAGACCATAATCCTATGATATGCATGCGTGACATCGCGTGGGTAAACGACCCGTTTGTCATATCCCGCAACCACAATATGGCCGCCATCAACTCATGCCTCGAGATTGATCTCTCGGGACAGATATGCGCCGACTCGATAGGCACCCGCATCTATTCGGGTGTAGGAGGCCAGCAGGACTTCGTCTACGGTTCGTCGCGCAGTATCGGAGGCCAGTCGTTCATAGCCATGCTCTCGACCACCTCAAAGGGAGAAAACAAGATCAAGGCGGTATTGACACCGGGAGCCGGAGTGGTGACCACACGCTTCCAGACCAACTGGGTAGTGACCGAGTACGGCGCCGTGAACCTGCGTGGAAAAAACATGATAGACCGTGCGAGACTGCTCATTTCCATAGCCGCCCCACAGTTCCGCGAAGAACTTGACCGTGCAGCCTATGACATGCTCGGCTACGCCTACCGGCGATGGCGCTGAACTTTAACAGGTGTGTGTTTGTTTATAGGACATATTCCTTAATTTTCACAAACGCACACTTAAACTGTTATGAAAAAACTATTTATTATGGCAGTCATGGCGATAGCCGCCGTGAGCGCATCGGCAGCCGACTGGTACACCGGCGGTCAGGTAACATTCGGCCGTACAACACAGTCGGCAAGCAATCTGAAGACAACCCAGGTCACAGTCCTGCCTGAACTCGGGTACAACATAAGCGACAGGGTGGCCATAGGTTCAAGCCTCGGAATATCGTACCGTAAGTCGGGCGGTGAAGAGAAGACCGTATTCAAGCTCAATCCCTACCTTCGATACAACTACTTCAAATATGAACGTGTCGACCTCTTCGTAGACGGAGGCGTCGACCTCGGCATGGGAAGCGCCCACGGTGACTTCGCCGTTGAATTCGGGGTCGGTTTCAGACCCGGTGTGGCATTTCACCTCAATGACAAGTTCAGTCTTGTGGCCCATGTAGGTTTCCTCGGCTATCAGGGAGGCAACACGGCGGCCAAGAACAACGGCGCTCCCGAGAACTGGGGTCTGGACCTCAATACCAACAACCTGATGTTCGGTTTCTACTATAATTTCTGATTATTACGCGAAACATCGCGTTGATACAATAATATATCGGACAGTGTATCGGACGAATTCGTCCGATACACTGTTTTCATACCTCCACACCTGCCATCAATCATTCCTCAAGCAGATAATTGGCACTGCGCCCACCCTCTCCGCTGTTGCGTAGCATACCTTTTGCCACGAGATCATTGATGTCGCGAAGAGCGGTGTCCTGAGAGCAACTGCATATTTTGGCCCATTTGGAGGTAGTCAGCTTACCTTCAAAGCCATCCCAGAGACGATTGACGACCTTACGCTGGCGTTCATTGATTTCCATATTACAGAATCTCTCCCAATAAGCTGCCTTACGGAATGTTCTTTCTATTGTCGAGGACGCATGGACAATAGAACTTTCAAGGCAACCAAAGAACCACAACAACCATTCGGTAATATCCATGTTCCCTTTTTGGGTATGTTCCAAAATTTCATAATAAGATTTTTTATTGCGGTTTATTTCAGCCGACATGCTGTAATAACGGGAATAATTCTCATCCAGTCTGGCAAGAAACATATCGGCCAACGTACGGCTGATTCGTCCATTACCGTCATCAAACGGATGTATGGTGACAAACCACAGATGCGCCACAGCAGCCATTATGAAAGGCGACAATTCAGCATTATTACACCAATCCATCATCAGTTTCATTTCCTTAGGAACAACACACGAAGCAGGAGCCTCATAATGAACCTTTTCATTGCCGAACGCACCTGAAACAACCTGCATAGGCTCGTCACCTTTGCGCCAGTCACCTACCGTAATCCTATACATTCCACTCCTTCCTGTCGGGAACAGAGCTGAATGCCAGCCGAATAAACGTTCTTCGGTCAAAGGTTTACAGCAATTCCTGACAGCATCAAGCATAACATCGACCAGCCCTTCCACATAGTGATCTTCCACAAGCATTCCATCTTCCCTTATCCCAAGCTTACGGGCTATACTGCTTCTGACCGAGTGAGGGTCAAGTGAAATTCCTTCAATCTCAGACGAAGTGAGAAGTTCATCTGTCATTGCCGACAGACTTGCTCTGCTCTTTTGATCAAAGCCAAGCATGGACATCCTCCCGTTGAGTTGTCCATGAATAAGGCTCAAACGTGCCAAAGGGTCAAGTATGGCTTCTGAATTCCACTTGAAACATGGCCATGATTTATCATGCCATATATATGTTCTATGATCTGTAATAGTTCCCATAAGACAAAATTAGTCATTTGCGGTGATTAAACCAAGTATTCGCCGCAAATTTGCGGCGAATAAAACAATAAAGCACTGTTAAATTTTCTTTTACTCCCGACTTTTCCGTACCGTTGACTGCGTCCAAGGTACTTACGCTCGGCAAAAGCAAATAAATTTTCTTTTGCTCTCGACTTTTTCGTACCTTTGACCGCGAAAAAACAGACCGGAAAATGAAAATCATCACTTTTCTCAAAGACTGGGCGCTGATTATCGCGATCATCTCAGGCGTCGTGGGATACTTCATATACTCGGCGTTGCCGTTAAGTCACGATATGCACCTCGCAGCCGGACATTTTGTCAATATAATGCAGCCGACGCTTATTTTTTCAATGCTGTTCCTGACATTTTGCAAGATAAACCCTCATGATCTGAAATTGCACAGATGGCACCTCCGGCTCCTTCTCATCCAGGGCGGAATGTTCACAGCCATAGGCACCGCACTGATCATGATGCCACACAGCCCGCTCCGTGTCATACTGGAGGGCACAATGATACTGCTCATATGTCCCACGGCCACTGCCGCCGCAGTCATCACCGGAAAACTTGGCGGAGACATGAGTTCCGTCACAACCTATACAATACTTATAAACCTGCTCACAGCATTGCTGATACCCACCCTTGTCCCTCTCGTGCACCCGAATCCCGACCTCGATCTGGTGAATGCGGCGCTGCTTATACTGGGTAAGGTATTTCCTCTTTTACTGATGCCGCTGATAGCGGCATTGCTGATACGATATCTCATTCCGCCGCTCCACCGTCGCCTCGTGAAAATGCAGGAACTGTCATTCTATCTGTGGGCCGTGGCGCTGTCTCTCGCCATCGCCGTGACCACACGAAGCATAGCACACAGCACTGTCTCGATCAATACTCAGCTATGGCTCGTAGCTGTCTCGGCGATCTGCTGTGCATTCCAGTTCTGGGCCGGACGCCGTATTGGAGCCAAATATGGTGAAAAGATAACCGCCGGCCAGGCTCTCGGACAAAAGAACACGGTACTTGCCATCTGGGTTGGATACACTTTCTTCTCGCCGGTCACATCGATAGCAGGCGGATTCTACAGCATATGGCATAATCTCGTAAACACCTGGCAATTATACAAACATAAAAACAGCCGATAGATTCTGTCATCAATCCAAATCTGAATGAACTATGCCGATGTGGAACCCCTGGCATGGATGCCACAAGATCAGCGCCGGTTGCCGCCATTGCTATGTATACCGTGAGGACGCGGCTTTCGGAACAACCACACCATCTGACGAAGTCAGGAAAACACAGTCTTTCAGCATGCCCGCAAAACGGGATAGGAAAAACAACTGGAAATACCCTTCCGGAACTGAATTCGCACTCTGCTTCACGTCCGACTTCCTGCTTCCGGAAGCCGACGGATGGCGTAAAGACATCTGGGATATAATACGGCTACGAAATGACTGCCGTTTCTTTTTCTTCACAAAGCGAATCGAACGGCTTGCACAATGCCTTCCCGACGACTGGCCGGAGGGATACGGACACGTAGCCGTCGGATGCACTGTCGAAAATCAGGATCGCGCCGATCACCGTCTTCCTATTTTTCTGACATTGCCGATAAAACACCGCCTTATAGTGGTCGCGCCTATACTTGAACAGATAGATCTGAGAAAATATCTGGATCCAAGACTGATCGAAACAGTCTCGGCTGGCGGTGAATCCGGTAAATATGCCCGCCCGCTGGATTTCAACTGGATTCTCGATCTGCACCGTCAGTGCAGGGAAACAAATGTCCCGTTCCAGTTTCACCAGACAGGATCCTATCTCATCAAGGATGGACGAATGTACAGCATTCCGCGACCGCTTCAACACTCCCAGGCCAGAAAAGCCGGACTAAACACACTCTTATAAAGCATAAAAAGGAACTTCATCTCGAAGTTCCTTTTTATTGGTTTCCAATAGGTACAATTTCTAAGGTAAAAAAGATTGTTTTAGGTTTGTGATGCAAATGTCACTCTTTTTTTTGGTCCCGCCAAGAAAAAAAACATGTTTTACGACATACTTTTTAATTATGTTTTTCATATATGAACATATTTTTAAATCTTAACTTATTGCACTTATGCATTTTAACAAAACCGAGGTTAAAAGTTACATAATCGTGAAATTTTGTTAAATATCAGTCTTCTACATGCATTTTGTCATCATAACACTCCAAAACGAATGTTTTTCCGTCCCAGCATCCATAGGAAAAGTGATGGATCCAATCACCTAATACTATAAGATTTCCTCCGGTACGCAGCGGATAATTAAGGAGAATATGACGGTGACCAAGCACAAAGTAATCTACCGGAGCATCGGCATGCCCGATCTGGTAACTCTCGGCAAAAGCAACGAACGGTTCGTTTTCGGCTCCTGCAAACTGAGGTTTCTCTGCTTTGAAATTGCGGGAATGTGACGACCAGTTATGAGCAAACGGAACAGTCCATCGCGGATGAACCGCCGAATAAAGACGCTGACAGAATCTGTTGCGGAATATACGGCGCATGAATCTGAAGCCAGCCGGCAACTCGCCCAGCGCGTCTCCATGAGCAAGAAAAAAACGCTTGCCGAGTATCATCTCAACCCGCTCGCCGTCATAGACCTCTATTCCGAGTTCCTTCGGAATATAGTCAAAGATCCAGATGTCATGGTTACCTATGAACCATGTTATTCTGACACCGGCATCTGCCATTGAAGCCAGCTGTCCGAAAAATCGCACAAAGCCGCGCGGAACCACGTTACGGTACTCATACCAGTAGTCGAGAACATCACCCAGAAGATAGAGATGTGAAACCTCACCCTCTATAGAACGGAGCCACGACACGACTCTCCGCTCGTAGTCAAGAGGAGACCCGAGGTACGTGGCACCAAGATGCAGGTCGCTTATAAAATAGACCTTCTTCTCCATCTCACTCTTAAAGGAACCCGAGTTCAAGCTTGGCTTCCTCGCTCATCATATCCTTGGTCCACTCCGGCTCAAACACAATGTTGACGGTCACGCTGGTTATGCCCTCTATCGATTCAAGCTTGTAGCGTGCATCGTCGACAATAAAATCAGCCATAGGACAATTGGGGGCAGTCATTGTCATGTCTATAACAAGATTTCCCTCATCATCGATATCAATCCTGTAGACAAGGCCAAGACTGTATATATCCACAGGAACCTCAGGGTCATAGACCGTACGCAACATTGCCACAACCTTCTCCTCAAGTTCCAGATGCTGTTCGGCAGTCATATATTATATTGTATTATTTGAAAATTATATCCAGACATGCGCCTGACAGCAGACGCTCTTTATTACACTTACAAATGTAGAAGATTCCATTGAAGTACACAACACAAAATATGGAAATAATGAACATCTTTATCGACATATATGTTGTAGTTTTATTAAAATTAACTATTTTTGCAAAGAATAACCAAATTAAAACATTGAAAGATCATGAAATTCTTCACAAAAGTACTTGCCGCAGTAGTCATAGCCATGGCAACCGCGGTGCCCGCCCAGGCACAGTTCAAATGGGGTATCAAAGCCGGTGTAGCTGTAAACTCGCTCAAATTCAATAAAGACTTAGGCAGCACCGACAACCGCGCCGGATTCACCGGCGGTCTCATGGCCGACTTCACTGTTCCGGTAATAGGTCTTGGCTTCGATGCCTCCGTATTGTACGCCAGCCGGTCGGTAGAATTCGACAATGGAGATTCCAAAACCCGCAGCTACATCGATATTCCTTTAAACCTCAAGTACAGGATCGGTCTGCCTGTCGTAGGCAAAGTGGTGACACCGTTCCTTACCACCGGCCCCGACTTCTCATTCCTGCTGTCGGGCAAGAACATGGGAGGAGCCATCAAAAACAAGACATTTGATTTTGCATGGAACATAGGCGCAGGCATCGAAGTGCTGAGTCACGTACAGGTTGCCGCCAGCTATGGTTTCGGCATAACCAAGTCGGCATCGGGCGACAACTCGATGTTCTCAGGCAAGAACCGTTGCTGGACAGTCACCGCCGCATACCTGTTCTAAGATATACTTTCTGCTTTTGAAAAAGCTGTCATACTGAAAACACTGGTCATGACAGCTTTTTTAATAAATCGGCAACTGTTTTTATTCATTATATTCTGATAAAAACCTCGAAACGTTTAAAATCACACTCACCACATGGGAAAAAGCCAGAGGCCATACAGACTGGGAGTGGCACTGTCGGGTGGCGGTGCGAGAGGATTCGCACATGCCGGCGCGCTGAAAGCACTTGAGGAGGCCGGACTAAGACCCGATATCATAGCCGGCGTAAGTGCCGGATCGGTTATAAGTGTACTCTATGCCTCAGGAATGCATC
>CAJUBL010000056.1 GCA_910584665.1 uncultured Muribaculaceae bacterium
ATATCATCCCACTTCGACTCATAGTCCTTGCGGTCGGCCTTGAATATGCTCTCAAGACGAGAAGCGACTTTCTTGGTGATATAACCAGAGATTTTCTTCACAGCGCTATCACTCTGCAGATATGAACGGGAGACATTCAAAGGTATATCCGGAGAGTCGATGACTCCCTGCAGCAACATCATGAATTCAGGAACCACACCTTCTACCGAATCCGTCACAAATACCTGATTGCAGTAAAGCTGTATACGGTTCTTAGTAATCTCAAAATTATTCTTTAGTTTAGGAAAATACAATATACCGGTCAAAGTGAATGGATAATCTACATTCAGATGAATCCAGAACATCGGGTCGTCCTGTCCGGGATAAAGTTCGTGATAGAACTTAAGATAATCCTCATCGGTAAGATCCGCAGGCTTACGCGTCCATAACGGCTCGGTGCTGTTGACCACATTATCCTGGTCGGTATCGACCATCTTGCCGTCTTTCCACTCCTGCTTCTTACCCGATATAACAGGAACCGGTAGAAAACGGCAATACTTTTTCAACAGCGTATCCACTCTCGCCTGTTCCAGGAATTCCCTGCTGTCATCATCAATATAAAGCACCATATCAGTACCGCGCGCAGTCCTGTCCCCGGCCGTCATTTCATACTCGGGAGAACCGTCACACGACCATTTTACAGCAGTCGCACCATCCTTATAAGACAAGGTATGGATCTCAACTTTTCTGGCAACCATGAACGCCGAATAGAATCCGAGACCGAAATGTCCGATTATGGAATTAGCCGTATCCTTATACTTTGTAAGAAACTCCTCGGCTCCAGAGAATGCGATCTGATTGATATATCTGTCAATCTCATCTGCGGTCATACCGATACCGTCATCACTCACGGTAAGTGTTCCGGCCTCTTTATCGACAGTCACTCTCACAGACATGTTTCCGAGTTCGCCCTTGAATTCACCGAATGATGACAATGTTTTGAGTTTCTGTGTGGCGTCAACCGCATTAGATACGAGTTCTCTCAGGAAAATCTCGTGATCGCTATAAAGGAATTTCTTGATTACCGGGAATATATTCTCAGTAGTAACTCCTATTGATCCTTTTTTCTGTGTCATGAATATAGTTATTTTTTGATTATTATAATAGTAATACGTCATCATAACAAATTACAAAAAAAATGCCACATGACAAATGTGACATTTTTTCCAAAACTATGTTAACATAATATCCTATCCGGCTGACTTTTCAACATGTGTGACAATTTTGTCAGCCTCTCTGTCATAGTCCACCGTTATATGGTCACCGGCCTGCAGAGTATCATCAATAATAAGTTCAGCCAGCTCGTCCTCGAGATATTTCTGGATAGCACGCTTCAACGGGCGGGCGCCATACTGAGTATCATATCCTTTTGACGCGATGTAATTACGTGCGGCATCACTTATAGTCAGCTTATATCCCAGTGATTCGAGCCGTTTGTAGAATCCCGTAAGTTCGACATCGATAATGCGTGAGATTGCCGACTCGTCAAGCGAATCAAACATTATGATATCATCTATACGGTTAAGAAACTCTGGTGCGAACGCTTTGTTGAGAGCCTTCTGTAAGACTCCATGATTATAATCCTTATCGGCCTGCCGAGTAGTGAATCCCACACCGGAACCGAAATCCTTGAGCTGACGGGTGCCTATGTTTGAGGTCATGATTATCAACGTATTCTTGAAATCAATCCTGCGACCGAGACTGTCTGTCAGACGTCCCTCGTCCATTACCTGCAGCAGAAGATTGAAAACATCGGGATGAGCCTTCTCTATTTCGTCAAGAAGAACAACTGAATAAGGGCGACGACGCACCTTCTCTGTCAGTTGTCCGCCCTCCTCATATCCGACATATCCGGGAGGTGCGCCTACGAGTCGGGACACTGTGAATTTCTCCATATACTCGCTCATATCAATACGTATAAGCATATCGGCCGAATCAAACAGGTATTCCGCAAGCTTCTTGGCAAGATGAGTCTTGCCTACACCTGTCGGCCCCAGAAACATGAATGTACCGATAGGCTTATTGGGATCTTTCAGTCCGGCCCTGTTGCGACGTATCGCCTTGACAATCTTTTCTATCGCCTGATCCTGACCAATAATAACTGACTTCAATTCAGGCGCCATCTCACGCAGGCGCTTTCCCTCAGCCTGGGCAATACGCTGTACCGGCACACCGGTCATCATAGCTACAACCTGAGCAACATTATCTTCTGTCACAGTCACACGGTTGCGGCTCAATTCCTGTTCCCATTCTTCCTTTGCCTTGTCAAGATGCTGTCTAAGTTCCTGAGCTTTGTCCCGATAGGCGGCGGCACTCTCGAAGTTCTGCAGACGGGCAGCCTTCAGTTTGGCTTCATTAGCCTGTTGCATTTCTTCCTCGAGACGTTCTATCTCAGCCGGAATACTGATATTGGAAATATGCACACGCGAACCGGCCTCGTCAAGAGCATCTATTGCCTTATCGGGAAAGTTACGGTCACACATGTACCGCTCGGTCAGTGTGACACATGCTTTCAGTGCCTCATCGGTATAGTTCACATTATGATGTGCCTCATACTTCTCCTTTATATTATTAAGAATCTGCAGAGTCTCCTCCGGAGAAGTCGGCTCGACCATTACTTTCTGGAATCTGCGTTCCAGCGCTCCGTCCTTCTCTATATTTTTTCGATACTCATCAAGCGTAGTCGCACCGATACACTGAATCTCTCCACGGGCAAGCGCCGGCTTAAGAAGGTTGGCGGCATCCATCGATCCGGACGGATTACCGGCTCCGACAATAGTATGCAGCTCGTCAATAAATAATATGATGTTGCTGTTCTTCGACAACTCGTTGAGGATAGCCTTTATACGCTCCTCAAATTGCCCACGGTATTTAGTACCGGCTACAAGTGATGCCATATCAAGTGACACAACACGTTTGTCAAACAGTATACGAGACACCTTACGCTGTACGATCCTCAACGCGAGTCCTTCTACAATAGCACTCTTTCCGACTCCGGGCTCTCCTATCAGGACCGGATTGTTCTTCTTACGACGACTCAATATCTGGGCCAGCCGCTCTATCTCCACATCACGGCCTACTACCGGATCAAGACGTCCCTCTTCGGCAGCACGGGTCATATCATTGCCATACTTGTCAAGAGTCGGAGTATCACCGCTTCCGGCCTGGGACTTATTGCCGGTCTGCGGCCGTGATATCTCGCTTCGGCCAGTCTGACTCCCTTCATATACATCGTCATCTTCATCTTCGTCATCTCCATCGGGAGTAGTATCAGCACCCATTCTCGGCATACCGGCTTCCTGAGTTATGATACGATACAGATTCTCGTATGTTATGCCGTCCTGCCTGAAAGACTTCATGAAATCCATTGCCTGCACCTCAGAGTTATGGAATATGGCAAGTAACAGATGCTCTACATCCACTGTATCTCTCTTGAGCATCCTGGCTTCAAGCACACTTAATTTCACAAGACGGTTGACAAGTTCGCTCACAGCAGGCTCAGCCGGTTCTCGTTGTGTAATCTCAAAAAGACTATCATCAAGCTCCTTATACAGAGAGTGAACCGTCCCGTCCTTTGAAGCTTTGTTCATAAGCTCGACCGCATGTCCCGACGCGTCCGACATCAGCACCAGCAACAGGTGGGCCGGCGTCAACAGGACGTTATTATGCCTGATCGCCTGTCGGCGGCTCTCTTCAAGCACATTTCTCAATTGTTCGGAATAATTTATATTCATGTGTGTCTTTAAAATACGTATGTGGTCTAAATCAGTTTATTCTAAAATATAAATATAAGCAACGGCTCAGCAATAATTGTGCCAACTTCTTGCCACGCCAGTCATTATTAATTATAAACAATTATTAACTGGTCTTGTTTAACCGGAATCTTATAATGACTCCTCCTGAGGTAACTTCTTCAGATTCGGAATCAGACATGCGACAATCCCAAGCAATGGAGTATATGCACAGACCCCGTAGACCGCCTTTATACCATATGCATCGATATAGTCTCCGAGAATGGCGGCCGCAATGCCGGCCACTCCGAACGCAAAACCAAAGAACAGACCGGACACAAGTCCAAGCTTATTCGGCAAAAGTTCCTGTGCATACAGCAATATAGCCGGAAATGCCGATGAAAGCATAAATCCGGCACAGAAGCTGAAAATCACAGTAAACGCCAGACCGCAATGAGGCATAGCGAGACTGAATGGAGCCGTACCGAGTATTGATACCCATATGACCGGCTTACGGCCATATCGGTCACCCAGAGGTCCGCCGACAAGTGTCCCGGCAACTGTCGCCACAAGGAATACAAACAGATATATCTGCGACATTCTGATTGACACACCGAACTCTTCGATCAGATAAAAAGTATAATAATTGGTAAGACTTGCCATGTATATATACTTCGAGAATATCAGTACCATTATAACACATATCACAAATATAGTATGGCAGCCGGACAGGGGACATTTCCTTCGGAATTCGACACGTCCGTCTCCACGTCCCGACTCAAGATATCCGGCATACCACTTGCATATACCGCGCATAGCATAGAATGACATTGCCGAGACAATCAGAAACCATACAATGTAGTGACGACCATGAGGCGCTACAATCAGAGCTACAAACAAAGGTCCCACCGAAGTACCGAGATTACCGCCTACCTGAAAAATCGACTGAGCCAGACCGCGACGCCCGTGACTCGCAAGCGATGTTATACGTGAAGCCTCCGGATGCAGTGTTGACGAGCCCATTCCTACGAGAAACACCGCGACAAGCACGGCCGTTATACTCATCGAGAATGCAAACAATATTATACCTGCTGTTGTAAATATCATCCCCATAGGCAGACTGCCCACATATGGACGACGGTCAAACAGATATCCGACAACCGGCTGAAAAACCGATGCGGCGATCTGATATACAAGCGTTATAAGACCTATCTGGGCAAATGTCAGCGACAGGTCGTCCTTAAGCATCGGATAGACAGCCGATACAACCGACTGTAACAAGTCATTGAAACAGTGCACAGCACACAACGACATCAGAACGGGAAATGTCGACTCCCGTGAAATTACCTTTATCTTAGAAATTATATCTTCCATAATCAGCCTGCAAAGGTACATTTTTTCTTTAATAGAATCAACCGAATAACATACCTGTTAATATGACCGACCGTGCTTCTTCTCTTATTCAGGTATCCCGAAGTTCCACCCGTCGGATACATTCCGTACACAATCGCTCACATCCGACAGCACACTTCCATCATGCCGCTTAACATTTATTACCCAAAAAAATTCAGAGACAAACACCACCCGTTCAATAAAAAATTCTTACCTTTGTAAGATAATTGACGCACTCTGACAGCCATAGGTATCCCCACGGTCATCTATGGCCTGTATCGATAGCGTTTTAACTATAATACTATTCTACAAATATGATAGAAAACGATCGCATTCTGAAGATCAATATTGAGAATGAAATGAAAACGGCCTATATCGACTACTCAATGTCGGTTATAGTGTCGCGTGCCCTTCCCGATGTACGTGACGGCCTGAAGCCCGTTCACCGCCGTGTGCTCTTCGGCATGAACGAGATGGGCAACACGTCATCACATCCCCACAAAAAATCAGCCAACTGTGTCGGTGAGGTCATGGGTAAATACCACCCGCACGGCGACTCATCAATATATGGCACCGTAGTACGAATGGCCCAGCCATGGTCATTGAGATACTGCCTTGTTGACGGACACGGAAACTTCGGATCCATTGACGGTGACGGCCCTGCCGCCATGCGATATACCGAAGTACGCCTTGAAAAGATCGGAGAGGAAATGCTCAGCGATATCGACAGCGACACCGTTGACTTTCAGCCGAACTACGACAATTCACGCCGTGAGCCGGTAGTATTGCCTACACGAATACCTAACCTCCTCGTAAACGGCGCCTCGGGTATAGCCGTAGGTATGGCTACCAATATGCCGCCACACAATCTCACAGAATCCATCAACGCCTGCGTCGCACTCATTGACAACCCTGAGCTCACAATCCCCGAGATAATGAAATACATTCCTGCCCCCGACTTTCCCACCGGAGGCACCATATATGGTTATGCCGGAGTAAAGGAAGCCTACGAGACAGGACGCGGAAGTATTGTGATACGGGCCAAAGCCGAGATCGAACAGCACAAGGACCATGAGGAGATCATTGTCACAGAGATACCATACGGTGTCAATAAATCCAAACTGATCAAAAGCATTGCCGACCTCGTCAACGAGAAAAAACTCGACGGAATATCAGACCTCAGGGACGGCAGCGACTACAAGGGAATGCGCATCGTCATCAAGATCAAAACCGATGCAAACGCAAATGTGGTCCTCAACAAACTGTACAAACTCACACAGCTTCAGGCATCGTTTGCCGTCAACAATGTCGCTCTTGTACACGGCCGTCCGAAGACACTCAATCTCAAAGAGATCCTCCAGGCATTCATCGATCATCGCCACGAGGTCGTAACGCGCCGCACCCGCTTCGAGCTCCGCAAGGCACAGGAACGCGCCCACATTCTGGAAGGACTCATCATTGCATCACAGAACATCGACGAAGTCATCTCAATCATACGCGCCTCGCAGTCTACCGATGATGCCCGTGCGACTCTGGCCATGCGGTTCAGTCTTTCTGATGCACAGACGCAGGCTATCGTTGAAATGAGACTGAAACAGCTCACCGGACTGGAACAGGACAAACTCCAGAACGAATATGACGACATCGAGAAAGAAATAGCACGTCTGGAGGAAATACTGAATAACGACACCGTCTGCAGAGAACTTATCAAGAGCGAACTTATCAAGGTACGTGACACATACGGTGATTCTCGCGCAACCGAGATAGACTATACCGCCGGAGACTTCAATGCCGAGGATTTCTACGCCGACGATGACATGATCATTACGATTTCACACCTCGGCTACATCAAACGCACCCCCCTCTCCGAGTTCCGCGCCCAGAACCGCGGTGGAGTAGGGTCACGCGGCAGCCATACCCGTCAGGAAGACTTCATCGAATACATCTATCCGGCTTCCATGCACTGCAATCTGTTGTTCTTCACAGCCAAAGGCCTCGTATACAAGATGAAAGTATATGAATTACCTGAGGGAAGCAAGAATACCAAAGGACGCGCCATACAGAATCTGCTCAATATCGAACCCGACGATGCTGTAAATGCGGTCATCAGCTGCAAAGGTCTCAATGATCCGGAATTCACTTCAAGCCACAACCTCATATTCGCCACACGCAACGGCGTGATAAAGAAAACATCACTCCGCGAGTACGCTAACGTCAATGTCCGCGGTAAGAAAGCTATCGTCATACGCGAGGGCGACCGGGTGATCGGTGTCAATCTCACCGACGGCAACAGCGAGATACTGATGGCCAACCGAAAGGGACGTGCCATACGTTTCCATGAGACCAAAGTACGTGCGACAGGCCGGGTATCTGCAGGTGTACGAGGCATGACTCTCGATGGTGACGACGATGCGGTTATCGGCGTTATATGCATGGAGGCAGACTCCATCAACAATGTGATGGTCATCTCCGAGAAAGGATTCGGCAAACGCTCGCTTCTTGAAGACTACCGCATCACCAACCGTGGCGGAAAAGGAGTCAAAACAATCAACGTCACCGATAAGGTCGGATACCTCGTGGCTTTCGACAGCGTTAATGACGGCAACGACCTTGTGATCATCAATAAGTCAGGGATCACACTCCGCTTCCATGTAAGCGATATACGTGTCATGGGACGTGCGACACAGGGTGTGCGCCTCATCAACCTTGACAAACGAGGAGACGAAATAGCCTCGGTATGCTGTGTCGACTCCGATCCCGAGGAAGAAGTCGAACAGCTTGAAGAGAACCCGCAGGAACTACCGTCCGCCGACGAGATCGATGACGACATCATTGACGACGACGCACCGGTTGACGACGATAACGAATAATTCATTAATTTCCTAAATAAAATCCTGAATCATGAAAAAGACCGCTCTTTTAGGCATCTGTCTCGTAGCCGGCTTGACCGCTTCGGCACAGAATTCATTGGTCAAGGAGGTCGAACGCAATCTTAAATCAAAGATTGGCGACTATCCCGCTCAGATTAAAAATCTCCAGCCGGCTTTCTCCAATGAGGAGACAGCAAAATCTGCTTTCCCCTACTTTATTGCCGGAAAATACGGCTATGATTATTTCGACAATCAGCAGGTTATGGAAGCCGCAGGCCAGAAAGTAGACAAAAAAGCCATGGGACATGCCATTATCAATGCTTACGGATATCTCGTCAAAGCTCTGCAGCTTGACACTATCGTCGACGCCAAGGGTAAAGTCAAGACCAAATATTCAAAGGATATCATAAAGAACCTCAACGCCCACTACAACGACTTCAACACCGCAGCCGTATATCTCTGGGGCGAACAGGACTATAATGGAGCATATGACGCATGGCAGCTCGCATTCGAGGCACCATCCGATCCCGTTCTCGGAGCCAACGCTCCAAAGATGCTTCCGGATACCATAATGAACGTATATGCTTTCAATCAGGGACTTGCCGCCTTCAATCTTCAGGATTGGGATAAAACCCTGAAAGCATTTGACCGCTCTATCGAACTGGGTAACGACAGCAAACAGGTATTCGACTACGCTATCGGAGCCGCTTACAATTATCCCGACAGTGTACGCACACCCATCATGGCAAAATACGCAAAGATGGCACTGCCCAAGTACGGTAAGGAAGACAACGCCTATATAGGCTATATAATCAATGACATGCTCCATTCCGCCAAGTATGACGAAGCCGAGAGCATGGTAAAGGATGCCATCGCAAACGATCCGGAAAACGCACAGCTTTACTACGTGCTTGGCGTTTTATATGAGAACAAAGAGAACGACCCCCAGGCAGAAGCACAGGCTCTCGAACAGTTTGAGAAATGCGTTAAAATCGATTCAAAACATGCCAATGGCTACCTCCAGCTCGGATATCTCACATTCCGCAAGGCTGAGAAAATGAGTTCAGACGCAGGATCTATGCCCACCGCCGAATATAACAAATACATGGAGAACACGATATTCCCCATTCTGCGTGAAGCGGCCGGCTATCTGGAGAAATGTTACGAACTCGATCCTGAAAACGGCAGTGGAGCTCTTGCCAACCTCCGCAACATCTACTACAACCTGAATGACGCCGAAAATCTTGAGCGCATAGAAAAAATTCAGAAAGGATACTGATCAACATCTCTATCATATAATATAAAACAGGGTTGCAATTATTGAATTGCAACCCTGTTTTATATGCATTGGAAGAATGTCATGCAGTAATCCGGATCTGATAAAGCTGTTACCTGCCAGCAGCCTCAAGAACAGAATCACTGCTCACATGAACACCAAACTCTCGTGCCTTTTCAAGAATGGCCCTTGCAAGTCTTGGCTTCAGTTCATCCGGACAATATCTGAAATAAGCTTCCGCAGCCCTGACATGAGCCCCGTCAGGCATCGGATATTCCCTTCGCTCAGGCAAACCGAATGCCTCATCCGGAATCATCTTTCTTTCATCATATGACAGCCTATCCATAATTATTGAAGTTTTAAACGACAACACACACATCATATATTCAGTTCACCCCGTTTAATAATATGAATGACAACAATAATAAAATAAAAACACATACACACACCTAATATTAATGCGAATTTCTTTGATATATTAAAAATTTGATATAAATTTGCGCCAAAATAAAAGGACAATGACACTCTATAATCAACATAACTTATATACCGAGGTGTCACGCAATGCGTCAAGAGTATTGCGACGACGATAAAGTCATGTCCGTTCCCCCCACGACAAAAATCCACAGACATTCGCATCAGTTCTTTAAAAGAATAATTATCCTGTAATCATACAGATAATGTTTCTTATTATTGAATATATAAATCCGGTCCCTGACAGGTTTTATTTCCACACTTGAAAAGGCAGGGTGGGGGAATTCATACAACTATTAATAATATCATATACAAATATTTAACCACGAAGTTTTTTAAAGGAGATGGATTGTTTAGTTAGAGAAGCTACTGACGAAGATATAAAGTACGCCCAACACATCTGTGACCTTATTTACGAATCGGCACTCCAGCGCGGCACCGGAATCGCCAGACGATCACCCGACTATATTGCCGAAAAGATGAAAAGCGGCAAAGCCGTAGTCGCTCTCGACAATGACAGGCTGGTAGGATTCAGCTACATAGAGAGCTGGGGGCATGGCGACTTTGTAGCCACCAGCGGTCTTATCGTTGACCCGGAGTACCGTCACCACGGTCTCGCCGAGCGCATCAAACGCAGCACATTCAACCTTGCACGTCATAAATTTCCACAGGCAAAACTATTCAGTATCACAACCTCTCTACCTGTAATGAAACTCAACACACGCCTCGGATATGTCCCCGTAACGTTCTCCGAACTCACCGACGACAAGGAATTCTGGGCAGGATGTAAAGGATGTATCAACTATGATATCCTGCAACGCAACAACAATGTACGTTGCATCTGCACCGGAATGCTTTTCGATCCGCAGGAGCACTCTGCCGACCATAATAATCAGAATTAAATTAACTCATAAAGAACATAAATCATGAAAAAGAAAGTCGTTCTCGCATTCAGCGGTGGTCTCGACACCTCCTTTGCCGTAAAATACCTGTCCCACGACCTGGGCTACGAAGTACATACAGCCCTCGCCAACACAGGAGGCTTCACACCGTCCGAGTGCAAGACTATAGCCGACCGCGCAATGGCACTGGGCGCCACAAGTCATGTCACACTGGATATTGAACAGGAATACTATGACAAATGTATACGCTATATGGTATATGGCGATATACTGCGCAACGGTACATACCCGATATCTGTAAGCAGCGAGCGTACGTTCCAGGCTATTGCCATTATTGAATATGCTAAGAAAATAGGTGCCGACGCCGTGGCCCACGGTTCGACAGGCGCAGGAAACGACCAGGTTCGCTTCGATCTCACGTTCGCCATACTCGCACCGGACATAGAGGTTATAACCCCCACACGAGACATGACTCTTACACGTGAGTACGAAATCAGCTACCTCAGGAAACACGGATTCCAGGCCGACTTCAAAAAGATGGAATACTCCATCAACAAAGGTCTGTGGGGAACTTCGATAGGCGGTAAGGAAACACTCCGGTCCGAACAGACACTTCCCGAGAACGCTTATCCGTCGCAGATCGTCGATCACGAGCCTCAGCCCCTCAGGATCGGATTTGAAAAAGGCGAGATCACAAGCGTAAACGGCAGAACATATAAAGACAAGGTTGAAGCCATACGTGCCGTAGAGGCTATCGGCTCGCGTTACGGGATAGGCCGCGATATGCACATAGGCGACACCATAATAGGTATCAAGGGCCGCGTGGGATTCGAAGCCGCAGCAGCCATGATAATCATATCCGCCCATAAGATGCTCGAAAAACACACTATGACCAAATGGCAGCTATACTGGAAAGAACAGGTTGCCAACTGGTACGGAATGTTCCTCCACGAGGCGCAGTACCTCGAACCCGTCATGCGGGATATCGAAGTCATGATGGAAAACTCCCAGCAGTATGTTACCGGCGAAGTGGAACTCACACTACGTCCATACTCATTCCAGCTTGTCGGCGTATCATCACCGTTCGACATGATGAAAACCGACTTCGGCGAATATGGCGAAGTAAACAAGGCCTGGACTGCCGACGACGTCAAGGGGTTCACCAAGATCCTCGGCAACCAGATGAAAATCGCCCAGATAATCCGTAATAAAAACAAATGATCAGGGCTGGTATAATAGGAGGCGCCGGGTATACCGCCGGTGAACTCATACGTATTCTCGTCAATCACCCGCAGGCTGACATCGTCTGGATCAACAGTTCCAGTAACGCCGGAAACCTTATTACCGACGTGCACGGTGGCCTTTACGGTGACACCGACATGCGGTTTACCGACTCGGCCGATATGTCGGCCATTGATGTATTGTTCCTGTGTTCGGCTCACGGAGACAGCCGCCGGTTTCTCGAATCACACCCCGTTCCGTCTACGGTAAAAATCATAGACCTTGCCCAGGACTATCGTGACGAGTCCGACGGATTCGTATACGGACTGCCGGAAATAAACCGTAACCGCATATCCGTATCTGACAGGATTGCAAATCCAGGATGTTTCGCCACAGCCATTCAGCTTTCGCTGTTACCGGCGATAGCCGCCGGAGCCGTAAACAGCGAGGTTCATGTCACTGCTGTCACCGGTTCTACAGGAGCCGGAGTCAGACCATCGGCGAAGACACACTTCAGCTGGCGTTCCGACAACTTGTCGACATACAAGGAATTTACTCATCAGCATCTTGCCGAGATCGGACGGACATTCAGGCAGCTGACACCGGCAGGACTGGAATCTCCGACAGTTAATTTTGTTCCGGTGCGTGGCGACTTCTCCCGCGGAATCTTTGCTACAGTATACTTTGATACAGACCTTGATGCAGACACGCTCGTACATCTCTACATGGACTTTTACAACGATGCGTCATTCACCCGCTGCATTGAAGCGCCGCTCGATCTCAAACAGGTTGTAAATACCAACAAAGCCCTTGTACACATAGAGAAACACGGCACGAAAGCCCATGTGGTGACAGCCATCGACAATCTGCTCAAGGGAGCCTCGGGACAGGCAGTACAGAATATGAACCTGACATTCGGACTTGACGAGAAAACCGGACTGAGACTTAAAGCCTCGGCATTTTAAGGCAAACTCCCGGATATGAAATTTTGTTAAGTTCAGACATACTTTAAAAGTATATTTAATTGAAAACAATGAATTGCTTCGACGTATACAGTTTATATGACATAGAACCTGTAAGAGGCGAAGGCTCATGGGTATTCGACGCCGCAGGAAACCGTTACCTCGACCTTTACGGAGGCCACGCCGTGATATCCATCGGACACGCACATCCTCACTATGTCAAAGCCATTGCCGGGCAGGTATCGAAACTCGGCTTCTATTCCAACTCAGTAAAAAACTCTCTGCAGACACATCTCGCACAGGAACTCGGCGAGATATCCGGATATGGCGATTACTCGCTGTTCCTGTGTAACTCCGGAGCCGAAGCCAACGAAAACGCCGTCAAACTCGCATCGTTTGCCACACACCGGGAAAAAGTACTCGCCTTCAGCAAAGCCTTCCACGGCCGTACGTCAGGTGCCGTCGCCCTCACTGACAACCCCCGGATAATCTCTCCGTTCAATGCCACCGGTAAAGTGACATTCGTACCGCTTGGCGATATCGATGCCGTTGAGCGCGAGCTCGCATCCGGAGAATACGCGGCCGTCATTATCGAAGGCATACAGGGTGTAGCAGGCATATATGTCCCCGACGACCGGTTCATGGTCAGTCTTCGTGATGTCACACGCAAGTATGGTACAAAGCTCATTCTTGACGAAGTCCAGTCGGGATACGGTCGCTCCGGCCGTTTCTTCGCCCACCAGCACGCAGGAATCTGCCCGGATATAATATCCATGGCAAAGGGTATGGGCAACGGTTTCCCGATCGGCGGCATACTGATCGCACCCGACATAAAGCCGGTCAGAGGTATGCTCGGAACAACATTTGGCGGGAATCACCTCGCATGCGCTGCCGCGATCGCTGTACTTGACGTCATCGACGACGAGAAACTGATAGCCAACGCCGCCAGAGTCGGCGAAACTGCCATTGAACACCTGCGGCAGATCGGAGGCAAAGTCAGGGAGGTAAGAGGCCGGGGCCTCATGATCGGAGTTGAAATTGACGGAGACGCTTCGGCCGAACGCCGTCGCCTGCTCTTTGAAAAGAATATATTCACCGGCGGTGCTGGAGCGACAACCATACGCCTCCTCCCGGCACTCAGTGTCAGCAACGACATGATTCAACAATTTATCGATGCCATAAAATGAAAAAATTCACAACTGTACAGGATATAGGAGACATCAGGGACGCCGTCAGGGAGGCACTCGAAATCAAGGCTGACCGCTTTGCATACAGCGGTCTGGGGCACAACCGCACTCTCCTTATGGTTTTCTTCAACTCAAGTCTCCGCACACGTCTTTCGACCCAGAAAGCCGCTCTGAACCTCGGTATGAACGTTATCGTACTCGACGTCAATCAGGGAGCCTGGAAACTTGAGACCGAACGCGGTGTGATAATGGATGGAGACAAAGCCGAACACATGCTCGAGGCCATACCGGTAATGGGTTCTTATTGTGACATCATCGGTGTCCGCTCATTTGCCCGCTTCGAGAACAAAGAGGCCGACTACAACGAGGAAATCCTTAATCAGTTCATAAAATATTCGGGACGGCCGGTATTTTCGATGGAAGCCGCCACCCGTCATCCACTGCAGAGTTTTGCCGACCTGATAACAATCGAAGAATACAAAACCAAAGCCCGCCCCAAGGTTGTAATGACATGGGCACCACATCCCCGGGCGCTTCCACAGGCCGTTCCCAACTCCTTTGCCGAATGGATGAATGCCACCGATTACGACTTTGTCATAACACATCCACACGGATATGAACTCGACCCTCGTTTTACAGGTAACGCACACATCGAGTACAATCAGGACAAGGCTCTTGAGGGAGCCGACTTCGTGTACGCCAAGAACTGGGCGGCTTATACCGGAGACAACTACGGCAAGGTGCTCTCGACCGACCGCTTCTGGACTGTGACAGCCGAGAAGATGAAACTGACAGACAACGCTTTCTTCATGCACTGCCTGCCGGTCCGCCGGAACATGATCGTCAGCGACGATGTTATCGAAAGTAAACGCAGTCTGGTAATACCCGAGGCTGCCAACCGCGAGATCTCGGCCGAGGTTGTCCTCAAACGCATGCTGCAGTCGCTATGAATATAACAGTAATAAAGATTGGCGGTAATGTCATAGACAATGACCTTGCGCTCGATGATTTTCTAAAAGATTTCACCTCTGTTGACGGTCCTAAGATTCTCGTCCACGGCGGCGGCAGGATCGCCACCCGCCTTGCCGGCGAGCTCGGCGTGGAGACACACATGGTAGAGGGACGGCGTATCACAAGCAAACCGATGCTTGATATTGCCGTAATGGTCTATGCCGGACTTATAAACAAACGTATCGTGGCTCGTCTGCAGGCATTGGGCATCAATGCAATAGGACTCTGCGGCGCAGACGGACACTGCATTACATCCAGGCGCAGACCGGCGGCTCCTGTCGACTACGGTGAAGTAGGCGATGTCGTAGCCGTGGACAACCGGTCCCTGCTGGCACTTGTCAGCGCAGGCATGACCCCCGTTATCTGCGCTATAACAGCCGATACCGACGGCAACCTGCTTAATACCAATGCCGATACTGTGGCCACCGAAGTCGCCAGAAGCATCAGTCAGGATGTCGATACACAGCTTATATACTGCTTCGAGAAAGCAGGCGTTCTCGCCGATATCAATGATGATTCATCGGTTATAGAACATATAACCCCCGCTGTCGTGGACTCGCTCATTGATAACGGAATCATCGGCGCCGGCATGTTGCCAAAAGTAAACAACGCGCTCGGAGCTGTCATGTCAAGCGACATAAAGCGTGTTGTCATAAAGAGTTCACGGCACCTGAACGACGATTCCGGAACAAAAATTTCAAAATGACAACACCCTACATAGACCTCCTTGCAAGGCTTATAGCCACTCCGTCGACGTCACGTGACGAGGACGCATCAGCAGGTATCCTGCACTCATGGCTACGCAGTCATGGCGTGGACGCCACACGTATATCCAATAACATCGTCGCCCTTCAGCCCGGCTTCGACCCGTCAAAGCCGACTCTCATGCTCAATTCCCACCACGATACCGTCAGACCCAATCCAGGATATACCCGCGACCCGTATGAACCCGCCATCATGGACGGAAAGTTATATGGACTGGGAAGCAACGATGCC
Organism: uncultured Muribaculaceae bacterium; assembly: GCA_910584665.1. Taxonomy (GTDB): domain Bacteria; phylum Bacteroidota; class Bacteroidia; order Bacteroidales; family Muribaculaceae; genus JAAVFS01. The sequence goes on from CAJUBL010000056.1 coordinate 16,062, forward strand.
GGAGCATCGGTAGTCGCTCTTATAGCGGCTTTCATCGCTCTGAAAGACTCTGTTCTTCCATTCAATCTGATGCTTGCGGTCAGTGCTGAGGAGGAATGCTCGGGTATCAATGGAATGAGACGGCTGGTAAAAGAAATCGGTCCGGTTGACATGGCAATTGTCGGAGAACCTACAAAACTGAAATGTGCGACAGGTGAGCGTGGACTTCTCGTGCTTGACTGCATCACACATGGAGTAAGCGGACACGCCGCCCGTCATGAAGGAGTCAGCGCACTGTACAAAGCTGTTGACGATATCAGCCGGCTGAGATCGTTATCGTTCGGCCACACCTCCGCGATGATGGGCGACATAAACATCAATGTGACCATGATCGAGGCCGGCACACAGCACAATGTCATACCGGCCGAATGCCGCTATGTCGTTGATGTCAGGACAACCGACGCCTATACCAACGAGGAAACCGTCGAGATCATACGCCATACTGTAGATGCCGATGTCACACCAAGGTCCACCCACATACGCGCGTCGGCTATCGCAGACTCTCACCCGCTTGTCAAGGCCGTCGATGCTCTCGGCATAGAGAAATTCCTGTCACCCACGACCTCCGATATGGCCCTGATGCCGTTCCCTTCGATTAAAATCGGCCCGGGAGACTCCGCCCGGTCCCACAGTGCCGACGAGTACGTTGAACTGGACGAAATACAACAGGCGACAGACCTGTATATCAAACTCATAAAAAATATTCAGTCATGATAAACAAGCTTTGGGATAAAGGATATCAGCCCGACGAGATGATAGAACGTTTTACAGTCGGGAATGACCGGCAGCTCGATATGAAAATGGCCCGGCATGACGTTATCGGATCCATAGCCCACGTGAAAATGCTCGAGAGCATAGGACTTATCCCACACGACGAACTTCCCGTTCTGCTCGAAGCCATGGAACAGATTCTCAATGAGATCGACCGTGGTGAATTTACCATCGAACCTGATGTCGAGGATGTCCATTCTCAGGTAGAACTGTTGCTCACACGCCGCCTCGGTGACATCGGTAAAAAAATACATTCAGGCAGGTCGCGCAATGATCAGGTGCTCGTAGATCTCAAGCTATATATGCGTGACGAGCTGAAGAAAACAGTAGCCGAAGTTTCACACATCTTCAACCGCCTGATATCTCTTGCCGAACGCTACAAAGATGTTCTGATGCCCGGATATACCCATCTTCAGGTTGCAATGCCGTCATCATTTGCACTATGGTTCGGAGCATACGCCGAATCACTCATCGACGACCTGAGACTTGTAAAGGCCGCATATGATATTGTCAACCAGAACCCGTTGGGATCAGGTGCCGGCTACGGATCGTCATTCCCGCTTGATCGTGAGATGACTACACGGCTGCTCGGATTCGGAGACCTGCATTACAACGTCGTGGCGGCCCAGATGAGCCGCGGCAAGAGCGAACGCGCAGTCGCCGTAGGCCTCGCGGCGGTAGCATCGACCATCGGCCGCTTTGCAATGGACGTATGCCTGTATATGAGCCCCAATTACGGATTCATATCCTTCCCCGACGAGTTTACTACCGGTTCGAGCATAATGCCACACAAAAAAAATCCCGATGTCTTCGAGATCATGCGGGGCAAATGCAACCGCCTACAGGCAGTTCCAAACGAGCTGACTCTGCTAATGGCCAACCTTCCGATGGGATATCACCGTGACAACCAGTTGCTTAAAGACATTATTTTCCCGGCTTTCGATCAGCTCGGAGATTGCATTGAGCTCTGTGACATCATGCTCCGGCACATTATTGTCAGAACCGATATTATTGACGACAGGCGATACGACTATCTGTTCACCGTCGAGGAGGTCAACCGTCTTGTTTTTGAAGGCATACCTTTCCGTGAGGCATACCGCAGGGTAGGGGAAATGGTTCAGAAAGGGACTTTCAGTCCGAACCGTTCGGTAAAACATACTCATATAGGTAGTATCGGAAATCCGGCATGCAAAGAAATTACAAAAAAAATGAACAAAATGCTCGCAGATTTTGATTTCTGAATATATAGTGCTACCTTTGCGGCATGAACGTAATCATTCCAGAAAACTACAGCAGCAAGTTGCTGCCAGAGACTACCGAGATCGCAATCAAACGCATCAAGGATCATTTCCAGAAATGTCTGTCCGAAACTCTTAACCTGCGTCGCGTTACAGCTCCGCTTTTTGTGACCGCCGCGTCCGGGCTCAACGATAATCTGAACGGCATCGAACGTCCGGTCTCATTCAGGTCTCCTGCCTTAGGCAATATCGAAGTACAGATCGTACATTCACTTGCAAAGTGGAAACGTATGAAACTGGCCGACTATGATATCACACCCGGATATGGTCTCTATACTGATATGAATGCGATTCGTGCCGACGAACAGCTCGACAACCTGCACTCACTGTATGTTGACCAGTGGGACTGGGAACAGGTTATTATGCCCGGTCAGCGTACAGCCGCATTCCTTCACGAGACAGTACGTAAGATCTATACAGCCATCAGGTCGGCCGAGGCCATGGTATCGGAACTGTTTCCACACATGAAACCGATACTGCCGGAGTCAGTTCAATTCATACACTCTGAGGAACTTCTCTGTATGTATCCTGACCTCTCGCCCAAAGAACGGGAAAATGCCGCATGCCGCAGATTCGGTGCTGTGTTTATCCAGGGCATAGGTGCGGTGCTTGGCAATGGCGAGAGACATGATGGCAGGGCTCCCGACTACGACGACTGGTCAACCCCCGACGAGCAGGGACGGATAGGTCTCAACGGAGACCTGTTGGTCTGGAATCCCGTACTGCAGCAGGCATTCGAGATCTCATCAATGGGTATACGCGTTGACCCCGAGGCAATGCGTCGGCAACTTCAGATCGCCGGCTGTGAGGAACGTGCTGTACTTCCGTTCCACAAAAAACTCCTTGACGGAAAACTGCCGCCATCCATCGGCGGAGGCATCGGACAGAGCAGACTCTGCATGCTGCTCCTGCAGAAAGCACACATAGGCGAAGTCCAGTCCAGCCTATGGCCCGACGACCAGCGCGCCGCATGCCATGCCGCCGGTATCGAACTCCTGTGATTTTTCCAATTATAAATAACATTTAAGGCCTGCACCGATTCTCATCAACACAGGCCTTTTCTTTCACAACTTATAAACTAAATTATCTTTATCAGTTTACCTGTATATCTTTGTCACAGTTATCTCTGACGCGGAATCAGGGCGTACGCTATAATCCCCGACACCATCAAGATGATATTCCACATCCCGGCCTGTGAGATCTGTCTTACCCACTTTCGAATCGTGTGAATAGATTATTTTACTATTGTCCGCACCATTGACCGCAAGGGTTTTGATCTGTGTATCGTATATGCTTACATAATCATTTCCCTTGACGGAGACACTGTCACACCGGCTGTAATTGATGTATAGATATGCATTGTCATTAAGATCGAATGCAATATTTTTTGAATAGACCGATTCCATGATAAGGTGTGTGACTGCATCATTTTTGGACTAATTGTAAAAAGGTAGGCTGAAAAGAGGTTCAACCACCACTGGCATAGA
>CAJUBL010000057.1 GCA_910584665.1 uncultured Muribaculaceae bacterium
AAATAATATCATGCAAAGACTATTCGATTACCTTAACAATGAGTCAATAGGCAGTAGTTTCCAAGCCAGACTTAGTGAAAGAGGTGGATATATTACGTTTAGTAATTCTGGACGACGCGGAGATACGAAGTATTTCCAGATCGGGATTGACACGATTCTTCAGACTTTGCGTGATATACTCGAAAATATTCATGTATTTTCCTCACTTCAAGAATATGAAGAACGCCCTTGGAGAGATAATGGAGCGGAATACTTTAAAGATCCAGTTGCCAACGCTACTTCGACTGTACAAACCAAACCACTTTTTTCGACCCTAAGCAAAGTCATAAAATGGGCCAATCAGCCTCGTTTAAATGAAGTTGATACAGATCATAGAATCATATTAAACCATGATGTGCTTAATCAAGCAATTAATAGTTTAGAAGATGTGGCAGAAACTTTTAAACCGACAGTAAGACAACAGAGGCGGAACAATATCAATCTTCCGCTCCAACAAATATTCTATGGTGCGCCAGGCACCGGCAAGTCGTTCACTATAGACGACACTATTGAAGACGGCAATTCCGTGCGGACCACTTTCCACCCGGATAGCGATTATGCATCGTTTGTCGGGGCGTATAAGCCGACTATGGCTCCTGTACCTATAAATGCTTTTGTAGGAACTACCGTTCATCATGCGAAGAATGCTAAAGCAGAAGACGCATACGAACAGAAGATTGTCTATAAATATGTGCCACAGGCGTTCCTCAAGGCATACGTAGCCGCATGGAGCAATCTTGACAAGCCGTTTTACCTTATCATCGAGGAGATAAACCGTGGCAACTGTGCGCAAATTTTCGGTGACCTTTTCCAACTTCTTGACCGCAACAACATAGGCTGCTCGTCGTATGCGATACACGCAGACGAGGATATTTCGCAGTTTCTAAAAGGAGACAGCAAAGGTTTTGCCATGCTTTTAGATGAACAGAAGGCGGCTATCAGTACCTTCAAGCTCATTAAAGACAATGGCAAAACACAGGATGTCGGCCAAGATATTCTTGACGGTAAACTTCTTCTGTTGCCGCCCAATCTCCATATATGGGCGACAATGAACACGAGCGACCAATCGCTTTTCCCGATTGACTCCGCCTTTAAGCGTCGCTGGAACTGGAAGTACATGCCTATTGAGTATCACCCAATTGACAAGTACACCAATCAGCCGATTGACTGGAAATTCCGTATCGGGGATAACCTGTATTCATGGGGCGAATTTCTCGGCAAAATCAACCCCAGAATCCTTGATATTACCCGATCGGAAGACAAGCAGATGGGATACTTCTTTGCGAAACCGGACATAAAGAGCAAAGAAAAATTGACCGACAATGACACCATCTCCGAAAACATATTTGTCAATAAGATCTTGTTCTATCTCTGGACAGACGTGCTCAGGGATTATGATCTGACTGAAGATCCTTTTGTCTACGAAAAAGAAAACGGCAAAGTCCGAACTGCATATCGCTTTACGGATTTTTTCAAAACAGATGGAATGGATCTGTTGGCCCAATTTGTAAACGGGCTTAAACTCAAAGAGATTTCTATGGCCGTTGATGCAATTGCTGAGGAATCCTCTGATACTACACCCGATGGAGTGGTAAATGACAGCCTGTCTGTAAGATTCCCTGACGGGGAGACAATAAATAAAGGAAAACTATGCAATATATACATCCAGTCGTTGAAAAAAATAGGATTGGAAAGGGCATCTGAGGTATTCGACAGAAAAGGATACAAACTGCCTTTGATTGCAAAAGATAAAGTCGAGACATCAGACTCTGCTCGTAGATATCATGAAGTTGATGGATGGTTTGTTCTTTGTGGCCCCGATGTTTATCCTTATTACACTAAACTTGAGATACTGAATACCGAATTGGACCTCAAGCTTGAAATCAGTCATAAATGAAACTGCTGATTGAAGAATATCAGTATGACGTTGCTGATGTTGTCAATGTCCTTGACGGGTTGTTCACCCTTCAGGATGTTGACCGGAAGGTTGCGGTCAGCTATGTCGGGTATTATTACAATCCGCATGAGAAAGTGCGCGATGTGGTCTTCATTCTTCCCAAAGTGCTCATTGACGAGGCAGGGTTGGTTTTCGGCAAATATAAGCCGCGCGAACTCATCTATCTCGAAGATGCCGTGATTGATGAGCATGAACGCAAATTCATATGTGAGTTCGTCGTGTGGATTCACCGTGCGATTGTGGTCTACAACCAGTCGCATGAGAATAACGGAATAGTTCTGCGTCGCCAGATCGAGGACGATGGCAAAGGCAATCGCCGGAAAAAGAGCAATACCTTGCTTGACGTGATTCTTTCGCTTATACGCTTCAACAAAGAGAATCAGCAATTCTTTACGTTCATAATCAAGAATCTTCACTCCGGATTCAACAAGATAAACTGGAACCGCACCATTGCCCGGACAACTGCCGTGATTCAGGATGAGTCGCCGACATATCTGCGTCCTGTCAATAAAAAACGACAAATAAATTTCGATGAGGAGTTACTTGTAATTTTCTTCTCGATTCTGCAATATGTGAGTGAGACATTCGGATTCCGCGCGGATATCAACTTCGGATTCAAGCTTATAACCGGCGCCAAGTTCAAAAGCTATCTCAATGGATATGGCCGCACTCGTCTGCGTCAGATCAAATACAAGTATTTCTCAGACACAGCCGTAAAACTTTGGGATCTGTGCTACGCTTTCTTTGACAAGACTTATCAAATAAGGGTTAACACCAACCCCAGCGAGTATCTTCTGGTAAAATCGTTTCACATCGTTTTCGAGGCGATGATTGACGAGCTGATCGGCGACAAGAATATTCCTGCCGGACTGAAAGAGCAGGAAGACGGAAAACTTGTCGATCATTTCTATACATATCCCGGGCTCCTGATAAATGATAAGCCAGATGATGACATATACTACATAGGCGATTCCAAATACTATAAACTCGGGAACTCACTCGGCTCCGAATCCATCTACAAACAGCGTACATACGCCCGCAACGTAGTCCAATGGAATCTCGACATATGGCTTGACGGGAAAGCCGATATGAATGACAGATTTGAGCGCATCCAGCTGTTCGACCCCGTGACAGAAGGATATAATGTCATACCCAACTTCTTCATCTCGGCGGCGATTGATAAAAACACACTTTCGTATGAAGACCGCACGGTGCCACATTCCAAACAGCCGCCTGTCAGCCGGCAGTTCAAAAACCGTCTGTATGACCGCGACACCCTGCTGCTGTCGCACTATGATGTCAACTTCCTGTTTGTTCTTGCGCTCTACGCCCGAAACAATTCGGGAGCCAAAGCCGCGTGGCGCGAAAGCATCCGCAAGAAGTTCCGTACCGAAGTGCAGGAAATGCTAAATGATAAGTTTGAATTCTATGCCCTAGCCGCCCACCCCGATGTGGACGCATCGGCATATTTCAAGACACATTTCCGGGACACACTTGGCAAGACATTCCGTCCATACGAAAATAGGAACATTTATTCACTTGCTTTGGATAAAGCCTATCCCGAAGAGAATGAGTGCCTGCTCGCTTCTCTCGGCGAGAATTTCTATGTAGTACCGGTTGACCTTGGTGAAGATCCGTCTTACCTTCTCGAAACAGAGCGGGTAGTTAAAGGTTTCGTCGAAAGCACCGCCGGAATGGGAAAATTCCTGTTTGCTAATATTAAGAAACAAAAAATTGATAAGAATGGTGAACCGACAGTTTCCAAAGAGTATATTTCATTTGCAAACCATGTTGCAACATTTTACTCCATGAAATATATGCCATCTGGCAATATTTCTGAAGTCAGATATTTTGTTCCTATGTTTGATGGCGGTATATCCGGTTATTATGAAATTACCGGTCTGTCTTTTGGTTCCAGATACAATGAGATCATAGATAAGTCGGGTAATCGTGTTACAGTACCGATGCCCTGTCTCAATATAAAATTAGGAGAATATACATCTCTCGGCGACCACATAGCCGAAGTACCTAATTTCCGCAATTGGAATGGTCAGATACATTCTTATTCCGAATTACAGAAACTATATTGTGACTGATCAGGAGATGCTTAGGATGTGTGATTTTCGGGTCAGGGATATCGCTAAAATAGATAATAACATTGCAGGCTTAGTAACACATGATGATTATGAGAAAGTATAAAGGTACGAGATATAGCTCGTGGTGGGATGGTTCGACATCGGCAATGGTCGGTCCTGTTGTCATAGCCTGTCTGTGGCCGGTCTTTCTTGATGACTGGATTTTGCCGACGGTGATTTGTGCCGTTACGCTTGTTTTTGTCCTGCTTACACTTCTCGGATGCTATTACCGGATTGACGGTGAGAATCTTGTGGTGTACTTATTCTTTATACCGACAGCCTATCCTATCAACAAGATAAAGAGCATCAAGCCGACCAGGAGCATTCTCTCCGCCCCGGCGATTTCGCTCATCCATCGTATCGCCATCACTTTCACTGACCGCAAGGTTCTGAAAAGTTCCATGCCGCTCGTTATCTCACCCGTGCGTCAGGATGAGTTCATTGCCCAGTTGCTCAAAATAAATCCTGATATAGAGCGTTGATATGTGTTATCGGCTCAATTTGAGCCTGTTTTTCAAGGAGTTTTGAGCCGATAACAATTATGATATGACACAAGCGATTGAAACACTCCAATTTCTTCACTATAATCCGGAGGCATTGATTTGGAAAAGATGACAATTCCGTTTGTTACAAATGGGAATTGGCACGGTATAGAATAGATCCCTCTATAAATCTCACCTTCCGCAGAAGAATTTTTTTTGATTCAAACAAAGAAATGATTTCAGTTTCATGTTGCATAATATCTTCTTTGTCCCACTTTCCCTTTGTACGGGTTCTGGTATAAATGGTGCGACGATTTGGAGGCATGGTGTCTAAATCTTGTAATATTTAAATTACAGATTTCATCAAACTCGAGTATAAATTTTACAGCCAGATTTTTACAAATCCATCGTTGTTTCAACAGTCAATCCTCCGCATATGGCTTTTAGGAATATCAGATATAATGTCAACCGGTATTATATTGCTCATAGTGTGTCTGTTTAGGAAAAATTTAGTAATTTTGTAAAAACAGACATTACTTATTTATATGGACCGATAGAGCGGGACGATCATGACATGATGGACGATGATTTTTTTAATTTTGACAATGAGTGAATCTGACGGATATTAACAGGAAAATCAATAATGGATCTCAGACAGCATATCATACTTATCAAAGGTGTTAATAAAACCTACCAGATAAGTAATATCTATACCAACGGTGATAGGGTCATTGTTAAATTCGGAAACTCCGGCAAGACATATACTTACAGTAGAGACAATGTTATCTGGCTCAGTAATCCAGTGGAGATGAATATTGACAATGCACATGTTTTTGTCAATGGGAGAAAAGAATCCAGAATAAGGACTGTTGTCGTCTTCATCGGAAATGCGGAAAAGTTCTATGCTATTGAATATGAAACCGGTTTTGTAAAACAATATACCGAAAGTGAAATAGAGATCCGTACATCATGCCTGTCTGATAAGGCATTGGATGTGTTCGGTTATTTCAGGCAGTGCGCCGGGATCAATACTCTTGGCTCGACTGAGGATGAAGAATCTGAAAACGAGGGAATACTGTCATCAATATATTCGCGAATTGATTTTATTGATGACAGCACTGTCGCTGCAAGCTATCTTAACCCCAATAAAAGAATCAATACACACCGTATTGACACGCCTGTTTTTCCATTCGGGTGTAATGCCAGTCAGGTACGTGCGGTAAAGACTGCTTTGTCAAACAAGATCAGCGTCATACAAGGTCCTCCCGGAACCGGTAAGACTCAGACCATATTAAACATCATTGCAAATCTTCTTATTTCAGAGAAAACAGTATTGATTGTTTCAAACAACAATTCAGCGACAGATAATGTGCTGGAAAAACTTGCCAGGAACGGTCTGGGTTTCTTAGTCGCGCCTTTGGGGAAGAAGGAAAACAAGGAAGCATTTATCGCCAGTCAGCCGAAACTGAATCCTGATCTGCCTTTGTGGAATAAATCGGATGACGAGACAGATGCGACATTTAACGAAGTAAAAGAATCCCTTCAAAGAATAGAGTATGTCTTTGAAATGCAGGAAAAACTCTCCGCGCTAAGGCAGGAACTGGCAGAGGCAGAAGTTGAGAAGAAGCATTTTGAACAGGAGAATGCGATTGGTACGGACATTCCGGAACCATCTGTAAAATCACGAAAAATTCTCAGGATACTGAATAAACTGAAATTATTTTCTGAAGGTTTCAACAGCGATAATTACGAATTGTGGAGTCGGATAAAGACTGCTATTCTAAGCCTTGACCTTAAGTTTGGATTACGTTGGAGCCTTAAAATCAAATCCGAACTGTCTTCTGAATCAGTTATAACGATCCTTACTCTCGTGGAATTTATGTTCTACGTAAGCAGAATTTCAGAACTAAAAGCCGAGATTACGTCCATTGAATGTAACCTTTCAAAACTCCATTCAGCATCTTTGATGAAGTCTCTGACTGAATCTTCAATGACAATACTTAAGGCAAAACTGTCCCGACGCTTTAACCGGGAACGAAACATCATAGCATCAACGCAGGATTTATATCAGAATGGCGATTCAGTCCTAAAGGACTATCCGATCGTTCTGAGTACGACATTTTCATCAAAATTATGTTTCAACGCCGACACGCTGTTTGATTATGTAATAATGGATGAAGCATCACAGGTAGCAGTTGACACAGGTCTGCTATCATTAACATGCGCTAAAAACGCAGTTATTGTAGGCGATAATATGCAGTTACCCAATGTTGTGAAGGATGAGGATAAATTAAAGCTGAAAGCGATTAAAGACACTTCCGGTGTCCCTGATGCTTATGACGCATCAAAGCACAGTTTCCTGAGCTCTGTCCTTGCGGCTATTCCTGATATACCGGAAACATTGCTACGCGAACATTATCGTTGTCATCCCGATATAATCAATTTCTGCAATCAGAAATTTTACGGTGGAAATCTTCTGATAATGACTGAAAGGCATAAGGATGATCATCCACTGCTGGCAATAACCACAAGCACAGGGCAGCACGCTCGCGGACATTACAATCAGCGGGAAATCGATACCATAAAGATAGAGCTGCTCCCGCAATTGGAAGACTCTGACATTGGCATTATAGCCCCTTATAACAGACAGGTCGGTGAATTCCGTACCCAATTGCCTGAAATTGAAATTGCCACGGTTCATAAATATCAGGGACGGGAAAAAAGTACAATTATAATGAGTGTTACAGACGATCAGATAACTGAATTTGCTGATAACGCCAACTTGCTTAATGTCGCTGTGTCAAGAGCTATAAACAGGTTCTGTCTTGTCGTTTCCGGAAATCCTCAGGAATTAAAGGGTAATATTCACGATCTGCTCGGGTACATACAATATCAGCATGGAACTGTTGTGGAAAGTAAACTGCGTTCCATATATGACTATCTGTTCACTCAGATATCATCCCGGCAACATAAACCGGATGCTGTTTCCGAATACGATTCTGAAAATCTGACATATGAATTGATTGACCGGATTCGTAAAACAGTTCCTCAGCTGTCTCACATTAAAGTCCTGTGTCATTATCCGTTACGGAGCCTGATCAAAGAAACTGCCGGAATGTCAGACAGAGAGATAAAGTATGCGTTACACCCGTCGACACATATCGATTTCCTGATTATCAACCGAGTCAGCAGATGCCCGCTGCTTGCAATAGAAACGGATGGCTACAGTTATCACAATGAAAAATCGGAACAATTTATCAGAGACGGAATGAAAGACCACATTCTGGAATTATACGGATTGCCGATTCTCAGGTTATCTACAATCGGACATAGTGAAGAACAACGTATCATAGATGCCCTGATTAATCAATAAATTGTCCCGAAGTAGCTAAATTTCAGCTTAAAACACAGTCTGGACAGGTATCCACTCAAATTGAGCTGATAATTGATGAATGGTGAGCTATCCTGGACCGATTATAGCGACAAACGCATCATCCGGCTGGCAGTCTGCAATTTATATAAAGGTGGATTCGCGGTCAGAAAACGTTATATCGTGGGAAATATCTTTACCCTGGTCATCTGAGTATGGTTCGCGGTGGCTAAGTCAGTTATTTGAGTAAAATATGTGGAATAAGTCGAGAAAAGGAGCAAGCGCGCCTGTATTCATTTTTAATGTGTTATACAGATTCCGGTTGACTGTCCGGCGCCGTGTGAGTCGGTGTATAGGTTTGGCTTTCTCGCGGAGAATTGTTATTTTTGCTGTCGTGGACACGAAATCGCGGTTTAAATCGTGACCCTTATAATTATAAGATATGTTCCGGCGAATGATCTGATTGGACGGATTTTTCAAAAACATTGAATCAGATTCTGTTGTTCGTGTACTTATCAGATAGCAATGAATAGATTTTTCCATGACCGATATAAAGACACCTGAGGAGCGTAGCCGGAATATGGCTGCTATCAAGGGAAGAGACACCAGGCCGGAGATGATAGTGCGGAAGTATCTTTTCTCCCGTGGGTTGCGTTTCCGTGTTCAGGTCAGAAAACTCCCTGGCAGTCCTGATATCGTTTTGTCGAAGTATAAGACCGTCATATTTGTCAACGGGTGTTTCTGGCACGGACATGAGGAATGCAGGTATTTCAGGTTGCCGAAATCCAATGTGGAGTTCTGGAAAGAAAAGATTGAGCGGAATGTCGCACGGGATGCCGAGAACGAAGCCGAACTGACGCATCTTGGCTGGAAAGTGATAAAGATATGGGAGTGTGAGATAAAGCATATATCCGACCGTGAAAGTGCGCTTCTGAAACTCTATGATGCAGTAACAGGTAGATATAGGCGTACTTCTGATGTCGCGGCTGAACCGTGCGCATCCTATGGCCTGAATAATCAGGTGTGAAATCCTTCATCTGATAACATTTCTCTTATTTTCAGACAACCATAATAATTTAATACATACAATGGCAAAGCACTTAATACGGCAACTTCCGGACAATGTCGGTTGACATAATTTTCTATCTGTTTACTGAAGATCTTTTCTTGAGAGATTATATTAACAGGAAGTTCAAAGCTATTGTTTACTATATAATTTGCCTTACATAAATGGGCATTGATAAGTTCCTGCCATATTGTTGTCGAGTAGCTATTTACGTTTGATAGTTGAGGACGGGAATCAATAGATACCAGTTGTTTATAATGAGGTTCGTCAAGACATTCTTTTCTATTGGGGCAATCATAAATGTTCGGACAATTGTTTCGTTTACATTTTACAGATAATGATTTGAAGCTGTTTATATCCTTGAAGTGCCTGATTGCCTCTACCATCGGGTAACTGATAAACAGCATGCCTTCACCTGTTTCGTCGTTAAAGAATGAAAGCAGTTCTTTAATCTTACTGTCGTCTGCTAATGTTGAATGGGCATCATAATCAAAAAATAGATAGATATATGCGAAACTGTCTCTATTGTAGTTTTTTAATAATTCTGCATTGTTGGGAGATCGTTCCTTCAGTAGGGATATTATATCTATAGAAAAACCGTCATCATCCTTGATCATGCGGTACAGTTGATAGATCTCTGCATCGAAAACGCACTTTATTGCATGACTTTTTCCTAAGAAATTACATTCTAATCGTTCGACAAGTTTATCTTCAGTTTTAGTACCTTCAAATATGAACAGTGTTTTTTCTTTAGTTTTCATTGAATGCCCCTGCACGATATATCTTTTCTATATTATGACCAAATCTCAGTTCTTTGTCCGTACAATTGCTTAGCGGTTTAATTGCACCGTTATTAAGAATGAAGTTGCAATCGGGCCGTAGCAGTTCATTTGTCATGAGATAAGTATTGTGCGACGACAACAATATCTGACACGGTATACCAAACAGTTCCCTGCATATATTATATGACAGCTGGAAATGATAAAAGGCGTCAAATTCATCAATGAATACGAATGTTGTTTCGTTCATATGTTTTAGCCAGAAATATAAGAGTTCGAGGGAGCGTGTACCGGTAGAAACGGTAATACAAAATGGCAATTTTGAATCTCCTACTTTATACCATAATGCTGTATCTCCCTTGTTGGGAGGAAGAATATCAAATTTCTGATCGCTGACCCTATGGAGAAAATTACTGAAGTCTGATATCAGATTATTTGAAATGATGAATTCTTCAATGTTGCTGCTTGGCTTTGATTCTATTCCTATAAATTCGCGGAATTCCAGACTCGCGAACCATAACATTCCATTTACGAAAGATTGAAGTTTCAGCAGATAATTGTCTTTTTCCAGTGGATAGAACGCTAACAGGTAATTGACAATGGACACTCCATTGGCGTTATTCAGAAAGTCTGTCTTAATACTGCCTGCATTGGGAAAATATTTGGAGTTTACAAATATTTCATTGTCATTACGGCTGAATACCGATTCGCCATCTAACAGCATCTTTTCCCGTTGAAGAATACCGGAAGAATTCTTAGAGTAATCATACTCTATAATCTGTCCGTCTAAATTAAATACATATTCAAAATCAACAGTCCCGTTGGGATTTCCGGCGTTTATATAATTTGTATAGTAGTCACCTTTTTTAGCTTTCAGAGGGGCTAAGTGATATTCAATATCAAAGATTGCCAATCCTAAATTGGATTTGCCAGCACCGTTAGGCCCATATATAATACCGTTCTTCACCACTCCATCTGAAATTGCGAATTGATTGAACGTGTAATTGCTGGGATTGGACAAGTCCAGCTCAATACGTCTTGCAAATCCTCGGTAATTTGTTACGGCAAATCTTTGTAGCATACGATTTTAATTATTATTACGCGGTAAAGATACTAAAAGTTCTGAAGATTCCGTAATTTTTTTACGGCAAATATGCTGATACTACGGTATTTTATGTTTTGGAATATGTTCAAAGTATGTAAAACTCAATAGTTTCTGCTGTGGATGGCCCCGGGTGTTAATTCTATGGCGGGATCAGAATCCGTAGCCGGCTTCGGCCACCAGTTCTTTGTCCTGTCTGACATTGGATCCGAGCGTGGTGAGCAGGTCCCCGACAACTCCGCCATTCATTCCTATCCGTATGGCCCGGAGCTGTGTCTCACGGCTGAGCGATGCTCTTCCTCCGGCAAAACGCAACGTGGTGCGGGGGTGTATGAAGCGGAACAGAGCTATGGTGTCGAGAACCTCGTCGTCGCTCAGGGGTGTGGCGTTCTCAAGCGGTGTGCCTTTGATCGGGCAGAGTATGTTGACGGGAATGGAGTGGGGGGCTACACGGCGCAGTTCCAGAGCCAGCTCGACACGCTGTTCCATGGTCTCGCCCATTCCTATTATGCCGCCGCTGCAGACCTCAAATCCTATCTCCTTGGCTGTAAGGATTGTCCGGATCTTATCTTCGGTGGTGTGGGTAGTGCACATCTTTCCGAAATAGGTTGGGGCCGTCTCGAGATTGCAATGATACCGTCTCACTCCGGCATCCCATAGTTTCTTCAGTTCATCTCTGTCGAGCAGTCCCATTGATGCACACAGGGATATCCCTCCCTTGCGGTGCAGCTCGGCGTAATAACCGCAGGCCTTTTCAAGATCGGCTCCGCGTAGTGCACGTCCGCTGGTCACGAGTGAGAATCGCTTCACTCCCTGCAGGCGGTTGAGGTCGGCCACCTTCATGCATTCGTCATGTCCTATCAGCGGATATGAATCAATGCTTGTGTGGTGATGGGCTGACTGGGCGCACCACTTGCAGTTCTCTGGGCATTTGCCCGAGCGTGCGTTCAATATTGAGCATGAGTCGAATACCGGCTTACAGAATTGCTTTGTTATTTCGGATGCGGCGCGGTGTATCGTGTTCCGGTTCCGGTCAAGCATTCCGGCCAGCATGTAGGCCTCATGTCCTGAAATCTCTCCGCCCGATAGAATCCGTGTTTTTATTTCCTCTGTTATTTCCATTGCATTTGTTTTTTGTGATTGTCTGATAGCTGGGTTGTTATGATTTTCAGCAAGTAGTCAGGCCGTACCGTTTTGTGTACAGCCTGATTTATATAAGGATCGCTCTGTTATGATCAGAGGCGGGCGACAGTCATCACCAGATTGTTGCCGGCATCATAGAAGCCGTAGGTACCCTCGTTGGCCAGCTCGCCGAATGCCACTACTGTGGGAAGCACTTTCTGTGCGGTGTTCTCTACCTCCATGTCGGGGCACATCATGCGTGTCGACATCATGTCGCTGAAAGTGATGTCGACATACTTGCCGGAGTATTTGCCTCCGACATTGTTGCATCCGGTTGTCATCGAGAATGTTCCGTCGGCCATGAACTCTATGGTGTAATCATCTTCTGTGTCAGTGCTGAGGTCAAGGTCGCCGAGAGAGCTGATTCTGAATGATCCCGTGAGCGATGCGGGCGAAATCCCGTCGGCGCGTTTGGACAGGGTGACCATATGGTGCCGCTGACCGTCCATGAGTACGAGCTGACCGTTTTTGTCGATACCGAATTCCCTGACCTTGCTGAGAGCGTTGAGCAGCTGGTCCTCAACGGCCATGTCGGGACACATCATGCGTGTCGACGCCATCTGTGACAGATCTATGGTGCCGTTATCGGTAGCTTTGAGAGTGCCCATGATGCGGTTGCATCCCGCGTTGCCTGACAGACGGCTGTTAATGATGTCAAATGCCATGTAGGGCTGATCGGAGCCGTCAGGGACCGAGATCTCCCGGTTATCGATTTTTACTACATTCCATTCGCCCGACAGGTCATTGACCGGGATGTTGCTTACTGTGTTGCAGGATACCGCTGCTATGGCGGCCATAGCGCCGCCGATCAATAATGTTTTGTTCATGATTTGTACTGTAATTAATGTATGTTTATAAACAACTTATAGTGTGTAAGAGTTTATCCGTGTGTGCCGATCCACAGGCATGCCAGCCCGGCAAGTACCAGAAGCAGGTCTACGGTTTTTGATCTGAGATTTTTCTCCTTGAACATCAGTGCTCCGCAAAGGAATGAGACCACAACACTGCCGCGTCTCACCATCGACACCACGGCGATCATGGCGTCGGGGAACGTCAGAGCGTAGAAGTATACGAAGTCGGCTGCTGTGAGAAACAGGCTGATGAACAGTATAGACCAGCGCCATTCGAACGGTGTGGATGCCGACCTCTGAGGCCACCATATCACGACCATAACCACTCCCATCATGATGCATTGGTATATGTTGTACCAGCTTTGGACTGCCATTTTGTTGAGGCCTGCGCCACCTGTCTCAGCCGGACTCATCAGATACTTGTCGTAGAGGCCGCTGGCCGCGCCGAGTATGGCCGCACCGACCAGAAAGTATATCCACCGGTTATGGCTGAAACTTATCCCCTCGCGCCTGCCGCTGCGGCTCATGAAGTAGAATGATGCTACAGCGATCGCCACTCCCGCCCATTGCCAGGTATTGAGCTCTTCTCCGAATATAAGCAGTGCTCCTACGATAGTCATCACCGGCCTGGTCGCATTGATAGGACCGACGATTGTGAGTGGCAGCTGCTTCATTGCATAGTAGCCTGATATCCACGATGACAGCACAATCAGAGCTTTGACCAGAATGTATCGGTGAGTGTGCCATTCGGGGGGCGGGATGTGCCATCCCGACGAGGGTTCGACGACACCGGCCGCCGACGCTATGATTACAGGTGTGAAGATGAGCGCGCAGAAAAGCGTGTTCAGAAACAGTATCGGTATCACAGCGTTGTCACGCAGCGAGTGTTTCTTGAACGTGTCATAGAAACCGAGCAGTGCCGCCGACAGGAATGCGAGGGTTATCCACATTGCGTTAGCATGAGATTGTCCGGCCGTACTCCTAAATCAGCTTCAGCACCTGGGCCGAGCGGGCCGGAAGGTATAGTCTCAGCCATTCCTTGCCGGCAGGGGCATACAGCGGGTCGTGTACCGTGAGGTGTTTCACACTCTCGTCGATGTTTCCGAATCCTCCGTACTCGGGACGGTCGGTAGACAGTACTGTCCGGTATTTGCCGGCAGGTGCCAGAATACCGTAGTCGCTGAAAGACCTGAACGGATTGAAGTTGAACACGAACAGCAGCTTCCCGCGCATGAATGCCAGTATCTGGTCGTCATCTTTCTCCCACAGCTTTTCAAGCGGTTTTTTCTGGAAGTTCCTGACTCCGCTCACAATCCCGATCATGGCGTTGTCGAATGCATTGAGATACCTGTACTGCAGATCCTCCCTGTCGGCGAGGCTCCACTGCCGGCGTGCATACTTGTAACTCCATCCGTTGCCTTCGCGCGGGAAGTCTATCCACTCGGGATGACCCCATTCGTTGCCCATGAAGTTGAGATAGCCGCCGTTGATGGTGGCAAGTGTCACAAGACGTATCATCTTGTGGAGGGCAATGCCGCGGGCCACAGTCATGTCATCGTCGCCCACGGTCATGTGCCAGTACATCTTCTCGTCAATGAGGCGGAATATGACAGTCTTGTCTCCCACGAGTGCCTGGTCGTGGCTCTCTACATAGCTTATGGTCTTCTCGTCGGCACGCCTGTTGGTGAGTTCCCAGTATATCGAAGTCGGGTGCCAGTCCTCATCCTTACGTTCTTTGAGAGTCTTTATCCAGTAGTCGGGGATACCCATGGCCATGCGGTAGTCGAAGCCGATGCCGCCTTTCCCGAACGGTAGTGCGAGGCCCGGCATGCCGCTCATCTCCTCGGCGATTGTTATGGCGTTGGGATTGATCTCGTGTATCAGTCTGTTGGCCAGTGTGAGGTAGGTGATTGCATTGGTGTCCTGATTGCCGTTGTAATAGTCGGCATATGATCCGAAATCCTGTCCCAGTCCGTGATTGAGATACAGCATCGATGTGACACCGTCGAAACGGAACCCGTCGAAACTGTATTCCTCCATCCAGTATTTGCAGTTGGACAGCAGGAAGTGCAGTACCTCGTTCTTGCCATAGTCGAAACACAGAGAGTCCCATGCCGGGTGCTCCCGCCTGCCGTCGCTGTAGAAGTAGAGATCGGGGCTCCCGTCGAGTCTGCCGAGCCCTTCGTTCTCATTCTTGACGGCATGACTGTGCACGATGTCCATTATCACAGCTATGCCGCGGCTGTGGGCGTCGTCGATGAGTGCTTTGAGCTCCTCAGGGGTACCGAAACGGCTCGATGCGGCAAAGAAACTGCTCACGTGATATCCGAAAGACCCATAGTACGGGTGTTCCTGTATAGCCATGATCTGTATGGCGTTATAGCCGTCGGCGGCGATGCGTGGCAGTACATTGAGGCGGAACTCCTCGTAACTGCCTACTCCTTCGCGTTCCTGGGCCATTCCTATGTGGCACTCGTAGATGAGTAACGGAGACGTTTCGGGCTTGAAATACTTGGTTTTCCAGCGGTAGGCACGTGCCGGACTCCATACCTGGGCCGAGAACAGATGTGTTTCGGGATCCTGGACTACGCGTGTGGCATAGGCCGGGATGCGTTCACCCTCGCCGCCGGGCCACTTAACCAGCATCTTGTAATACTGCCCGTGGGTTATGGCATCGGGCGGAAAGCTCCCTTCCCAAACACCGTCGGCGCCGTGTGTCAGTCGGAATTCCTCGCGTGGCTTCCACCCCGAGAAGTCACCTATAAGTGTTATGGACGTGGCGTTCGGGGCCCATTCCCTGAATGTCCACCCTCCGTTCCGGGCGCGGTGCAGTCCATAGTATCTGTGTGCGTTTGCAAGCTCTGTGAGCGAGCCGCATTCGCCGGTAAGTTCGGCTTCTTTCCTGATCGCATCCTCGTGACGCCCCTCGATAGCTCCGGCAAAAGGTCTGAGCCAGGGATCATTCTTGATGATAGGCAGTGTTTTCTTCCTCATTATCGTGTCAAGTTGGTAATTATACCGCAAACTTACGACAATATTTCGGATTGTCCAACTGTCGGTGCTGTCGCTGCAAGGCAACCGTATCAAAAATGTTAAAGCGCAGGTTACGCAGATTATATTTTGGGGGGATCAGTTAAGACAATCGGCGCTTTGATCTTTTTTTGCGTAATTCGCGATCATCGTTCAACCTTGATTATCTACACAGAACGCTTTCGGAGCTAAGCGTAGAAAGAATCTGCGCTTTAAAATATCTGATGCGGCTGGACTGCCTTGCATTTTTTGCTTGCTTTATAATGAGCAAATAGGTAACTTTGCATACTGTCTCATCAAAAAACAGTGATTATGCCAACACTTGCACCCTCCGTACCCCAGAAAGGCTCGCGTCTGCTCGCGCTCGATATCATGCGCGGCATCACTATCGCCGGAATGATTCTTGTAAACAACGCCGGCACATGGCACCGTGCCTATGAACCACTTCGCCATGCCGCATGGAACGGTCTGACTCCCACCGACCTTGTTTTCCCGTTCTTCATGTTCATCATGGGTGTATCGTCCTATATGTCACTGCGTAAGACCGATTTCCGGTTCGACCGGCCGACTGTCTTTAAAATCCTGCGCCGTACTCTGGTGATATTCCTCATAGGCATCGGGCTGGCATGGCTGTCCGGTTTCATGTACGGCTATTTCTCCGGCACAATGACTCTTGGTGAGGCCGCCGACAGCTGGGACCGACTGCGTATAATGGGGGTGCTCCAGCGCCTGGCTCTCGGCTATGGCGGCGGTGCGCTTATCGCCATCACCGTGAGGCGCAGCTGGCTGCCGTGGGTGGCCGCAGGTCTCATCGTGGCATATGCGGTTATTATTACTGTAGGTAACGGTTATGAGCATTCAGAGCAGAACGTCATCGGTATTGTCGACCGTGCGCTGTTCGGCAAGTCGCATGTTTATGTCGACCGGGCTATTCCCGACGATCCGTTGCGTCTTGATCCGGAAGGACTTCTTGGCACAATCCCGTCGGTGGCACATGTGTTGATCGGTTTCATGTGCGGAGGCCTGTTGTGCGGGGCTGCCGACCGTCAGCGTCAGCTCAACCGCCTGTTCATTGTAGGAGCTGTGTTGACGTTCGCCGGATTGCTGCTGAGTTATGCACTCCCGCTTAATAAGAAGATCTGGTCACCCACCTTCGTCCTCACTACGTGCGGACTTGCGTCCACTCTGCTCGCCCTGCTCATATGGATCATTGACGTGCGTGGCTGGAAACGCTGGACGGGCTTCTTCCACGCTTTCGGCATCAATCCTCTTTATCTCTACGTCCAGAGTCAGGTGCTTGCCTATATATTCGGTGCTGTCCAGATCAATACCGGCCTTGCGCCAGAGGGGGTGACTAATCTCAAGGGGGTTATCTATTATGCGATACTCGATCCGCTGAGCGACGGAGATGCCCGGCTGGCCAGTCTTGTCTGGGCACTGCTGTTCGTGGTGCTAAACTGGCTCCCAGGCTATTATCTCCAGCGTCGCAGTATTTATATCAAGATCTGATACCTGTTTAAGAGAGTGTTTGAACTTAACAAAAGCTTCAGATTCATGAGCTAGTCCGGCCTGTTCCTGTCTTTGGGTCGGTCATCAGGGACCCTATAACTCCGTCATCGGAGACAGGAACAGCCTCGAACATACTCTCTGGATCTTTTGTCCCGTTAAATTCAAACACTCTCTTAGAATATACCCGATCTGATATAATTTAACAAAAAACGCAATGAATTATACCCTATATGGTATAAAATCCGGGAATTGTATTAATTTTGTACCCGGAAAGGTATAAAATCAGATTCTTATGAAAAATTTGTCTGCTACGGTCAAAATGTTGCGAAAACAATATAATCTGACACAGGAAGAACTTTCATTGAAGTCGGGTGTCGGGTTGCGTTTTGTTCGGGATCTTGAACAGGGAAAGGTTACGTTGCGCCTTGATAAGGTGAATCAGCTTCTTGATCTGTTTAGTTATGAAATGGTTGCTGTTTCAAAATCTGATACTTAATGAGAAAAGCCAGTATATTTTATAAAGACCGGCTGGCAGGTGTTCTGACCGAGAACGATGCTGGATATGAGTTTAGGTATCTGCCGGAATACCTATCTTTGGAAACGGCAAGGGCTGTAAGTCTGACGTTGCCTTTGCGTGAGGACCCATATATAAGTCCTGTGTTGAGACGGGTTTTTTCGAGCTGGTGTTTTTCTCCTGGTTAACAGGGAACAATGATATGCATCTGAAAAACTTCTCGTTATATGAAGTAGCAGATAAGATACGTCTGACGCCGGCTTACGACCTGCTGAACGTGGCTATCATTAATCCCCGGGATGATGAAGAGCTTGCATTGACATTGAATGGCCGTAAGAAAAAATTGCAAAAGGTGGATTTTTTTAAGGCTGCGGTTACTTTGGGCATAGAGAATGTAATTGTGGAACGATTGATAAATAAGTATATCAGGTTATTGCCTAAGTTTGAAGCTATCATTCAGGCCTCGTTTCTCAGTGCGGATCTAAAAGAAAAATATTTGAATCTGCTGATAGAACGGCTCTGCAGGCTTTCACATAAAGCTATCGGATATTGAATCTGTGAATATATTATGATGTGCATGGGTTCTTGATAAAGACAGTCTGTAGCCGGGCGATAACCATTCTGCTGTGAATGGCGGTATTCTTCTGATTATTAGTGTGATATTAATGTGATGTTGTGAAACATTGCTTTAAAACAGTGTTGTCAAAATGTTAAATTCATGACAAAAATATGCTTTTTCTTTAAAATTTATATTATTTTACATATCTTTGCCGGCAATTACAAAAAGTGTCCGAGCGATCGGATTGAAATTAAAAGCGGTTTTAAACTTTTGAATTGAAGTTTTTAAGTTGATTTTTGTATCAATTAATATAATGTCTAATTAAATTATTAACGCGAGTTCGGGATAAAAACATAAGAATTTAACACCATTGCTAAGGACA